>NZ_JAUBVJ010000008.1:114886-140218 GCF_036702785.1 Microcoleus sp. AR_TQ3_B6
GAAATGTTTCGAGACATCACACTAAAAATTGAATAACATCCTTCTAAATGCATAGATAAAATTTTACTTCGGATAAGAACCCTTAAATAGCGCCAATTTACTATTCACATGAGTCCGATAACTTTATTAAATACACTACACACTAAGTTCAATTGTCGGAAATGTGTCGAGACACCACACTAAAAATTGAATAACATCCTTCTAAATGCATAGATAAAATTTTACTTCGGATAAGAATTCCTAAATAGCGCCAATTTACTATTTACCTGAGTCCGATAACTTTATTAAATACACTACGCACTAAGTTCCATTGTCGGAAATGTGTCGAGACACCACACTAAAAATTGAATAACATCCTTCTAAATGCATAGATAAAATTTTACTTCGGATAAGAATTCCTAAATAGCGCCAATTTACTATTTACCTGAGTCCGATAACTTTATTAAATACACTACGCACTAAGTTCCATTGTCGGAAATGTGTCGAGACACCACACTAAAAATTGAATAACATCCTTCTAAATGCATAGATAAAATCTTACTTTGGATAAGAATTTCTAAATAGCGCCAATTTACTATTCACATGAGTCCGATAGCTTTGTTAAATACACTACACACTAAGTTCAATTGTCGGAAATGTTAAGTATTAAAAATTGTTATGTAGGCATAGTGCTCGGCGTCGGGATCGCATGCTACAATACCTACTTAAGTAAGTAGAACAAACTCCAACCAAAATTAAAAGCAACGTTATGAAGACCAAAAATATCAGCGCATTCATTCCCGGACTAAACGTTAAAAACCTCACTAACACAGGGAGCGAAGGTGCGCTCCAGAAAAAGTTAAACACCGAAAAAATCAGCACTGCTTCACCCGCCGTCCCCGAAGCCCGAACCACGCTAGAAGAATCAGCAGCTTCTGAAATTAGCATAACTTTTCACCCAGAGAAAGTTAGCATCATTATGCCGGCCTTCAACGCCAAAGACACAATTGGCGAAGCGATCTCATCTGCGCTCAACGGCACTCACCAAAATCTAGAAATCCTAGTAATTGACGACGGTTCGACCGACGGTACGGAAAAAATCGTCACCGACATGGCGGGGAAAGACCAGCGAATTAAGTATTATAAAAACCCCACAAACTTAGGAGCTTATAAATCCCGAAATCTAATGATGGAAGTAGCAACCGGCAAATATATCGCCTTTTTAGACAGCGACGACACCTGGGAACCAAACAAACTAGAAGAATGTTTGAGAATGTTAAAACAGCACCCAGAAATTAAATCAGTCGGTCACGCCCTCCGCTATCTAGACAAGCGCGGCAACAAAGTCGGATACATCCCCACATATCCTACAAATCAAGAAGAATTGCAGGAGGTTCAAGAAAAGGGCACACTTCCCTGGGTTTTTCCCACAGCTTTAGTAGTAGAACGAGAAGCTATCCTAGAAATAGGAGGATTTTTAGAGTGGAAAGTAGCAGCAGATACCGAGTTCATGGCTAGACTAGCTCAAAAGCACGGGATGCTAGCTACAAAAATGCCCTTAGCAAACTACCGAGTTGTGGGCAACTCTTTAACCGATAAATATTGGTTGGACAAGCGTCTAGTCATAGACTGCGTTAAAGAAAACCAACTGCGGCGGATTCGCTGTCAATCAGAGTTAACATTCACCGAATACCGAGAAACCTTTTTCCAAAACCTGCCACCATTGAAAAAACTCAATAAGTTAAGAGTGATTGCAGCAACTCGCTTCATGAGAAAAGCCGGAGAAAGCTGGTTAAATCGGGAGATTTTATCGACTCTGGTTTACGGAATTGCCACAACAGTGCTGAACCCTCAAGCCACTGTACACAAAATTCAGTGGATGAAAAATCTGAACCGATTAAATCAAGAATTTAACTAATTGGATGTAACGTGTCGCCGTTGAAAAAGCTCAATCAGTTAAGAAAGATTGTGGCAATTCACTTTATGAGAAAAGCCGGAGAAAGCTGGTTAAATCGGGAGATTTTATCGACTCTGGTTTACAGAATTGCCACAGCAGCGCTGAACCCTCAAGCCACTGTGCACAAAATTTAGTGGATGAAATATCTGAACCGATTAAATCAAGAATTTAACTAATTGGCTGTTGGGCTGCTACAGGTAGCCGAGCGGACGCTGCCGCTTTCCTTCAGTAGCTAAACAGTTAACAGGAACTACGCAGAGATGCTGCTTGTAGGCGGAGAAATGCCCGCGTTTTTATTAACAACAGGACTTACGCAGAGATTCTGCTTGTAAGGTAAAAATTGCTTCTTTGCACAAGTCGTCTAAAATTCGATTGCTCTGGCAAAAGCCCTCAGAGGCTACAACAGACGGTTATGCGTTAGAAAATTAGCCGTCAAATCGGCGGAGAACCTCGTCAAATCTGCTTCTAGGTCCCTTACGGTCGATCGCCCTCAGCCTTCAAGCCTGTTATATTAACTTTACGTAGGTAAGCTCAGTGCAACTTTTAAATAGAAAGCCAAGCAGTGGAAAACACGGCATAAATCCTAATTCTCCCACTATGCCCTACCCTACTCTGTCTTTCTTCTCTTCCCCCCAGGGAAGCAGGGCGGTTTCATTCTCAAATTCTAGCACAGCTAAAATTTGAGAATGAGACATGAATATCTTTCTCGATCGCGCCGATTGTTAATTGTTAATAAACTCAATACTATTTAATAGTAAAATCAACCCTTTGCTTTGCTGGCAAACGGATTGAAAAATTAATTACTTTAATCTCCAGCGAAGTTTATCCGGGGTTCTACCTTTTTAACTGAGTAAAAGTATGAGATTTTCCAGGCGAGAGTTCAACCATCTTTATCCAGTATTTACTGATAAAAATCCTAAGCAGCGGTAAAGATTAAGGGCGAGGGTTTTTAGTATGGATAAATTAATTACTGCTAGATAATGATGCCGAGAGCCTGTGTCTTATGCGACAAAGGTGTTAATACTACATTTAACCATTGTGTATTTACCCTCGGTATTAAATACCAATGACTTTTTCCCGTCTTTTGTTCTACAAAACCATGCACATATAACGATTGATATCTGGGTTCTACTACTGCTCTAGGTCTTTCTCCTACTGGTGACCGCACTTTTTTTAATATTGGTTTTAATCCGATTCTATGTTCGCCAAAAAACAGACTTCTATTAGGGCTTGGGGACATTTTTTTTCAAAAATTTTACTTGTAACGGTAGCTTTTTTTTAAACTCTCTTTGAGCTTGTGTCTCCCCTTTTTTTTTTCGGTCTCGGTTTCCGTCAGCAGTAACCGTACTTTTTTAGATAATCCCATCCCTCTGATATCGTTTCCGGTTGGATGGGAATGATAAAGTCAAGGTCAATAATTCCACATTCCCCCACGGACTACGAACCACGGACTACTCCCAATCATGTATGAGTGTAACCGGAATTGATATGATTACTCACTTTTTCTCTTTGGGTTTCTTTTTCTATCCATCTCGCTACTTTGGGTTCTCTCCAAATCCCTCCATCTGCAGGTCTTTGCCGCAGTTCTGCTATTAATTTTTGTCAGTGTTTCGGATTTAATAAGGGTTGTTTTCCCCGCCGATGGGCTAGACTTTTTTGCTTGCGGTTTTTGATTCCTTCCGCTCCTAATTCGTTATATTTCTTGACAAGATTTTTGGTATATTGATAATTTATCCCTAGCGCTATGGCACTATTTTTTATTGTCCAGCCTACAGCGACTTTCCAGATTAAACCCCATCTTCTTGCTTCTACTGGGTCTGTACTGGTGAGATACTTATGTTTGAGTTCGCTCGGCTGGAAATGAGCGGATAAATAGGCTTTTTTCGGCATTAGGGTTTTACATTCTTATTTCCTGAGCATAAAATTTGCTTATTATAACCGGATTTGGTATGATGTAATAGGCAAGATTGTCGTAATCTTTTTTACCGGGACTACCGCTTGTTTCTACTTTAACTAAGCTCCTAATTTGACCCCTCTGCGATTCGTCAAAATCTGCGGATTTTAGTGGCTCAATATCAAATACAGATACCTTTCTTACTATCTGACGATCATGACTGATATCTACCGTTTTGCTCTCACTTAATGGTAAGCTGTTCATCATTTAAATTTTCGAGGCTATCTAAGCAAGTATTGGGTTTTAACCTCTGAAATACGCATTTTAAATGCACCACAACTTAGTTGAATTTCGCTTATTTTTACTGCTGCTTTAAACAGCTTTTTGGGATTCGCTTTCAGAGGTATAATCTAATCATTTTTAGACTTAGTTATTAGAGTAGTTGTTTGTTTTTGAGAGTGTAAACCGTCCAAGGTAAATACTTGCCCGTGAGTGGTCTCCGTCAATACCTGCTATTGCACCTGTTTGATTTATAAACTTTTTTTGTTTTCAAAACTTTGTTGTCTGAGTACCAAACTAGTGGTTTGACTGAATAAAGATACTATTAACACAAAGTTGTCAGAATTATTGCCAGGAGTTTTGCAGCTACTTTTGAGACGTTTACCATCTATGGATACCCAATCACTACCTTAAATTGGATTGGTTAAGCCTCGCGCCCATTGATGGATTAAATATATCTATTAAATCTGAGGTGTTAACCAGAATTATTGCTCGTCTAATCGTAGAATCAGAGGGGACTTGTTAGTATTCTAGTTTAAAAAAATTAACAATCATTTTGTGGTGAGAAGAGATCAAATACTGTGAGGTCTCTATATCCCAGACGACCGAACATGACTCCAAAAATGACTAATAGTAATATCAAGCATAAAGGATGTCTTTTTCCTAAGTTGTGGCGTGGCTGATAGACTTTTTTTAGAAAGGTATTTAGAGTCAGCACGTATATTTATTTTTTGGTGCGCGCTCAAGATTTTATCATAGGAGCGATAGCTTTTACTTTTAGCGATCGAACTGGAGAATGAAACAGCCCTGCCCAGGGAAGGAGTTTGATATAAGAAGTTAATTTGCTGAATGTTCCCTAACAAAAATTAACAAGGCTGTATAATGGCTTATGTACAGCGTAGTTGATTTTATGTACAAAATATTATCATAAGCAGCATCCCCTTTGGGCCTACGCGTGCTTACACGCGAGGCGGTGGAAAAAAGCTGGAATCATCATCAAAGCGATAAGAACAGTCTGGCTGGAAACTTAACAGCTCAAACTTAGCCGAGGAAATCGCACTCGATCGCAGTCGGTGCGTTTCACAGTCGGCAATTTTCAGTTTCAGCAGAAAACCCTTACTTTTTCAGTATTTTCATATAGGGGTCATAAGTGCCGAAGACCATACTTCGGCAAACAACTACCAAAGCACAGCTACTTGAAGTTATGAACAGTGAAAAAGTCAGTGTAATCATTCCTGCATTCAATGCTGCCGACACTCTACCCGAGACAGTTTCCTCCGTACTCAATGGTACCCACAAGCATCTAGAAATTTTAATTGTTGATGACTGCTCTACTGACGCTACTGCCAAAGTGGCTGCTAAGCTGGTCGAGCAAGATTCGAGGATTAAATTCTTCCGAAATCCCCAAAATTACGGCGTTTCTAAGTCGAGAAACTTAATGATATATCGCGCTACAGGCGAGTATATAGCATTTCTCGACAGCGACGATACCTGGGAACCCAACAAGCTAGAAGTTTGTTTGAAGATGCTCGCAGACAATCCAGAAGTCAAAGCTGTGGCTCACGCTTTGCGGTATTTAGACAAGCGCGGCAACAAGTTGAGTTACATTCGCACCTATCCTACAACTAAAGCAGAAATGCAGGCGATGAAGAAGACAGGCGAAAGCCCTTGGGTTTTCCCGTCTTCTGTTGTAGTCGATCGCTCCATTGTTTTGAAAGAAGGCGGCTTTGCAGAAGATTGGCAGGTAGGAGAAGATACAGAGTTATTTACCAAAATTGCTCAAAAGTACGGTTTGCTAGCGACGACAGAACCTTTGGGAAATTATCGGATTAGAGGGAACTCTCTCACAGATAAGCACTGGTTCAAAAAGCGCATAGCTTCTGATTGTGTCAAGGAAAACCAACTGCGGCGCTTGCGGGGAGAAAAAGAGTTATCTCTCAACGAGTACGAACAGTTATGCTTTAAGAGTTTGCCGCTTTTGAAAAAGCTAAACAAATTGCGAGAACTTATGGCACTGCACTACATGAGAAAGCTGGGACAAAGTTTTTTAAATCGGGAGGTTTTACCGACTATTGTTTACGGCATCGCTACCACAGTGCTCAATCCTCAAGCTACTCTCCACAAGTGGAAATGGATGAAGGGTGACGAGAAGTTGAGTCATCAACCTGCAGAAGGCATCAGTCATTCGGCAGAATTAAAACCCCACCAATCATCTGAAATCGGGGGGCTGCCCTAAATGAGCTTATATGTGTATGCAGGTTTTAGTCAAGAAATTAGGTGATGCCAATCAAGCCCAATCGAAGCAGATCGCGCAGGGGCTGGTTAATAGGCGATCTTCGGGTTTTGAGCCGTATTTGGCTATTAATATCCTGTCGGGTTAATTACCCGCAATACCAACTACAGTGGCTTGCAGCCGTGCGATGGGACACAATATAAAATTTTTTGAAGAGGAGCGATCGGATGTCAGCTTTGATTTATTCGGCCGCCAGCTTCAACCCTATACAGGGCCAAAATACCAGCGTGGGCCCGCCCTGCTATTTGCTGCCAAAAACAGTTACAATAAATAATGTATAAGTAAAGAGCAAAGTTTTTTGAATGAAAAAATGGGTAGGAAACGCTTTTTTAAGGCAGAAAATAAAAGCAAAAATTTAGAAAAATTTCTGGCTTATACATTCAGATGACGATAGTATTTTTACCTTGAATTAGATTTAATTTATGGACTGGCAAGAAATTTCTGGCAATTGGGTATTAATTCCGTCTAAACCGATCGCGATCGTACATTTTCTCGGCGGTGCATTTGTGGCGACAGCACCGCAACTTACCTATCGCTGGCTGTTAAATGCTTTGGGGAATCAAGGATATCTTGTAGTAGCAACGCCGTTTGTCAATACTTTGGATCATATTGCGATCGCCCGCGATGTCCTCAACAAATTTGAAAATGCCGTCGATCGCCTGCGCGCCACTAAATTGCTTAAATCTTCCTATCTCCCCGTTTACGGCATGGGGCACAGCATGGGATGCAAACTGCACTTGCTGATCGGTTCTGTCTTTGACGTAGAGAGGGCCGGCAATATTCTGATCTCTTTCAACAATTATGCGGCATCCGAAGCAATCCCGATCGTCGAGCAAATTTCCCCCGTCTTTAACGTTGAGTTTACCCCGTCCCCGCAAGAGACTAATCGCCTCGTCCAAAATAGCTATCAAATCCGGCGCAATCTTTTAGTCAAATTTAACGGTGACAACATCGACCAAACCCTGCTTTTGACCAAACTGCTAAAAGCACGATTTCCCGACATGATTACAGTTCAGACTCTAGCCGGTAACCATCAAACGCCATTGGGCCAAGATGTTAGCTGGCCTGTGGGTCAAATTTTTACACCCTTCGACGCGATCGGGCAATGGGTCAAACAAGAAGTCTATCGGGAATTAAATCAATTAAAACGGACAATTCTGCTGTGGCTGAATCCTCTGTCAAAGGATTTTAAATCTTAAATTTAAGATTTTAGCTTCGTGATATTAAATAGAGAAATTACGCATCAACTCTTTCTGTAGGGTGCTTATGGGCACACCTTGCGCTACCAATAGTGTTGAAAAGCAGTTTGCGTAAGTGCTAAAACTGCCAAAGGGATGTCTAAGCTATGCACTCATAGCGGCGACGATCCGACTTTTCCGACTGACTTGAGCCTGAGTGGTGAGTCAACATGGTGATAGGTGCATCCTAGGCTAGGTAAATTACCGCCTAAATTAATCGCCAGTTGTTTATCCACCTACAGTTTCAGCACCCTGAAATGTTAAATTGTAGTTCTGCATCAATCCCTTGCTCAAGCACTCAAGATATACATTCAGTTTTTTGGAAATTATGGCAGGATAAGCTATTGCGCATTTAAACTGTGATATAAGCATTACCCTTGTTTTTGATTTTTCGTCCCCATTTAATAATTACACTCTCCTTCATTTAATACTATTTATCTAAAGTTATGTAACAGTAGCTATGGCTGATAAAATGTAATCCCATCCGGCTATAGATGCTATTTGTGCTACTGAAAATTTTTCAATAAAAGCGCCAACTTTTTCTTTAATACCCTCTAAATTTTCAGAGATTTCCCAACGCGAGTTCTTGTTTTAGGTGTGACTATATTCTCTCAACTCGATTTAATTATAAAGTGTATGGTGGTTGAAAAATCAGTAGAATATCCAGAAGGTATTTTCAGGCTACTGCTATGATGAAACTTACCATTATCCAATTGGATAACATTTAAATGAGTGGGATATTCTCGCGTCATTGCTCTAAGAATATCTGAAAGCACATACTATCTTGTGAGAACTATAACCAAAAACTTTCTCCTGTTTATGGCGCAACTGGCACCTATAAATAGTAGGCTTTAAAATTCCATTAAATTAAACCTATTGGTTTAACTCCCAAAGCTGTAATTCTTTTTATTTCAAGTGTTTTTAAGCCACTTCTATTTTGCAGAATTACACCAATATTTAAGTTTATTTTCTGCTGTTTTAGGGTCAAACACTCCAACCACCAAGAGACTTTAAGTAACTTTTTTATTTTTTTAAATCTATACCTGCCGCATTATCTTTTTTGATGCTTGAACCTCTTGGTACTTTTAATTTAGCTTTCATTCGATAGTGTACTTGTTTGTGCAATGTTTGATACTTGACTGATATTTGATATTTATCTTCTACCCACTTACCAATTTCTTTATAACTTTTAAACTCACAGGATTCCTCACTTAATTTATTTGATAATTCAGCTATTATATCTTTAGGGATTACTCGGGGTCTACCAGTTGATTTTCCTATTTTTAGCAGTGAGGGTAGACCACCAACAATATATTGTTTTAACCATCTATGTACAGTTATCCTATGTACCCCTAAACGTTCTGCTACATCTGTAAGGCTTGGACTCACTCCAGCTTTTAACCAATAAAGTGCCTGAACTTTTTGGCGGTTAGTTATCGTTCGCTGCTCCGACAAAATTATTTTTAGCTCCCCAACGCTTAAATCAATTCTTTCTTGGTAATCTACTTTCATGCAACAATCCTCAAACTCTCGTTGCTATTATAGCCTATTTTTAGGGAAATGGTATAAGAGGGGATGTAATAAATACTCTAGCTCTTCAATAGATTTAAACGTCGAGTAGCAATATATTCTTTTGTCGAATGCCATCCCCATTCAATTAAGTTATAGTCCGAGGCTCTATTCGGAGAGGAATTATCAATGAAGGTTAGGCATTTCTGCTTCAATTTTTTTGAGGTACTCTTCTTTCTTATGAAAACTCCCACGAGCAACGATGATAACTACTTTCGCTCCTTTCTCCGCAAAGTCTGATGCTTGATTACCTGCTTCTACCCATTCATAAATTAACTACTGATAAAAAATATAACTTTATAAAAATTATGTGAGTTGCCTTTATCTAGAAACTCTTTCCTTGCAATGCCATCTGTTTGATGAAGGTAGGCAAAGCAGTAATTTCATTGGTTTTCGACTCTATTTCGTAGGGTTCTAGAATCAAGCTCCGCTCGACAATATAAGCCGTGAAAGTATAATAGCCGGATTTGAGTCTACTGTGGGCTCATCGCTGATGGCTTCATAAGATCCTCGCAGCACCTTGCCGTCGGTGGCAATGGTTTCAGAGGGCAAAGGTTGAATGCCCAAGAATCGAGATAAACAAGCCGAGTAATCCCGGTAATCGAGTCGCAACACCGTGTCCGCCGAATTGTGCTGTAAGACGGTAAGCCTCACGCAGGGCGGTGCTCCCCATGGCTACCAATTCATCATGGTAGATACAAAGCCAGTCTCCAATCGCCAGAAATCCACGATTTCCAGCCGTCACTTACAGAGTAAACAAAGCTAAACAGAGAGCTTGGGTATAGCGCGTATCAGCCATGGCTTTAAAAGCTTCGACAATGACAAGTTGAGACATCGTAGACAGGTCCGAGAGTAAGAATCAATCCAATATCATATCAGCGTTTCGATAACAATGAAATAGCCCTGTAATATTCCTAAGGCAATGTGTTAAGCTTGTGTATGTTTTTAGCTTATACTAAAAGAGTGTCTTTTTTTCGATTTGTTTTGGGTGCAGATTCCACTCACTTTTTTCGCTTCTGTGCTGTGCTGCGATCGCGTCCCTGAAAACTATCGGGAGTATTTATCCATAACAACGATAGAATTATCAAGGAGCGGAATGATGCCAAAGTATCACGTTCCGTTCGGAAGGAGAGGTTAGGGGGGTAACTCCGTAATCGACTTTAACCAGTAGTTCCGCCTACCGGCAAGCGATCTAACCCTCCTGCTGACGATCGGCACTTCTACAAGGATCGTCAACGGAATTGAAAACCGATGATCCCAACTGAAGCAGTATCGGGCGATTGCCATACGTTCGTCTAGCCTGTAACCAACTTTATAGGTGCGATTTACCTTGGTGCTGGCGCTATCTAGTTGAATTGATAACGCGATCTAGGAAGAGTGAAAGAAGAAGTATTTGTACAACGGCATCATAGGTGTCGGACGATCTAAAATAGAGAGAGTAGTATGAAAATTGCCCTAGTCCATGATTACTTAACACAGCCCGGTGGGGCAGAGCGTGTATTTGAATTGCTGTGTACGCGCTACCCCAATGCTGATATTTTCACGTCTCTGTACGAACCTAAAAAAACTATCGATCTAGGCGAACGTGAAGTTCGTACAACTGTACTTCAGAAGGTTCCCTGGGCAAGTAAAAATTTTAGGCTAATGGCTCCATTTTATTTTTCAGCCTTTCGAGCTTTGGATCTACAAGACTACGATCTGATTATCAGCAGTACCACAAGCTTTGCTAAAGCTGTGCGAAAAAAACCAGGAGCAAAACATATTTGTTTCTGTCACAATGTCACCCGTTTTTTGTGGGATACCACAACATATCTCCGAGACTATGCTACCTATCGAAATCTTTCGGGTATGCTCGAACCGGTTTTTATAAAAATGAGGAAAGCGGATCTAGATTCTGCTCAGGAGCCTGACTTTTACATTGCTAATTCCAGCACGGTTGCCAGTCGTATCCAGCAATTCTATGGCAAGCAATCAGTTGTTATTAACTATCCTATTGACATAAACAAATTTATTTTTTCCAAATATAAAGAGGACTTTTATTTGACCTCAGCTCGTCTTCTTGGTTACAAACGTATCGATGTGATTATTGAAGCATTCAATTGGCTGGGATGGCCGTTATTGATCACGGGTGATGGCCCCGAGCGAGAGCGTCTTGAGTCGAGAGCTTTAAAAAATATCAAATTTCTAGGTCATGTCAGCGATGCAGAACGTTGTCAGTTGATGTCTAAAGCTCGTGGTGTTATTGTGGCTGCGTTGGAAGATTATGGCTTAGTTCCAGTGGAAGCTAATGCTAGTGGAACTCCCGTAATTTCCTATGGTAAGGGTGGTGTATTAGATACTCAGAGACCAGGTAAGACAGGGGTCTTTTTCAATCTACAGACACCTGAAGCAATTTACACAGCAGTAGTTGAGTGCAGTAAGATTGCATGGGACTATGAAAAAATCCGAGATCATGCGATCGATAACTTTTCTGAAGAAGTTTTCTTTAAAAAAGTAGAGCGTGTGATTGAGGAAGTTTGCGGTCATCATCAGCCATAAATATATTTGGTTCAATAGGTTTCTTAGCGAGGCGTAGAAGTGACTGAAAAAAATCTAAACTCAATTGCTGAAACAGAAGCGGGCTATGGAGAACTGTTTGCAGTTTTAATCCGCAGGCGCTTTTGGTTGCTAAGTGTCTTGTGTATTGTATTGGCTGTTGCCACTGTAAAAGCGTTGAAAGAAAAGCCTACCTATAAAAGCTCAATGCAGCTCCTGGTAGAATCTAATTATCAAGGCAAAAAAGGCAGTAAAACAGAGAATCAATTTGCTGATTCTAATGTTGAGATAGACAATGCTACTCAGCTTAGTCTGATGCAAGGTTCTCTGCTCATCCAAAGGGCGGTAAAATTGCTTCGCCCTGATTACCCAGATATCGAGGTAGAGGAGATTAAAAAATCCTTAGCCGTCAAGCAAGTGGCGGATGAGAAGGCAAACACCCAGACTAAGATTTTTGAAGTAACTTACACGGCTAATAATCCGACTAAAACCCAGAAAGTTCTACAAATAATGCAACTGGTTTATCTGGATTACAACCGAGAGCAGCAGAGACTACGTTTAACTAAAGGTCTTGCCTTCATTGATGAACAATTACCAAAGGTTCGTGGGAACGTTGCTCAAGTTGAGGCTACCTTAGAAGAGTTTCGCAAAAATCAAAATCTGATTGAGCCTGAAGTACAAGCAAAAGCTCTGACTGAGGCAATTAACAACATTCAGCAGGAGCGACGGACAAACCAGGCGACTAGAAGGGATCTTCAGGCTCAATACGACTCTTTGCAGCAGCAACTTGCTAGTTCTCCGCAGGAAGCGCTCGTTTCGGCACGGCTAAGTCAGTCTTCTCGTTATCAAGCCTTACTCAACGAAATCCAAAAGACAGATTTAGCCATCGCCCAGCAACGAATACGCTTCACTGACAAAAACCCAGTTATTCAAAAGCTACTCTCGGAGCGCAACAAGCAACTAAGTCTCTTGCAAGCAGAAGGGGAACGTGCTACACCAGAAGTTTCTGCTCAGCTCCCGGGTACGGGAGAAAGCTTTTTGAAAGAAAGGCAACTCGGTGCAACTGACTTAACTATCGCTACTAAGCTTCTGGAGGTTCAGACAAGCTTAAAGGGCTTAAGTGCACGCGACGAAGCACAGGCAAAAAAAGAGCAGCAGCTCCGTGTAGAACTCGATCTGTTTCCTAATCTCTTGGCTAAGTACACTCGTCTACAAACAGACATACAACTCAAGCGTGAAACATTTCAACAGTTAGAGAAAGCACGACAGGACTTAAGTCTGGAAATTGCCCGAGGTGGATTTGATTGGCAAGTTGTCGAAGTACCGCAGCCCGGTATAGAGAGTAGTTCCAAAAAACGGCAGAATATTATGCTAGGTGTCGTGGTTGGGTTGTTCTTGGGTGTTGCTGTGGCTTTTGCTCGCGATATGTTGGATGATTCTGTTCATAGCTCGGATCAGTTAACAAGACTGGTTCCCCTGCCACTACTAGGAATGACTCCACAGCTACCGCAGGTGAAGCAGAAAAAACCAATTATTAAGCTACCATTAGGCAAGTGGCAATCTTCCGCCGCTTGGGCAAGCGAACCAATCATCAAGCTACCTTTCGGCAAGCCGGAAGGTATGGCGCCTTGCACGATTGAAGTAATTCATAGTCCACCTGCTTGGGAATCGTTTGACCTAATTTATAAGAACATTCAACTTCAAAGTTCTGGTTCTACCTTCAGTCCTTTGATAATTACCTCAGCATTGGATGGTGAGGGAAAATCAACAATCGCATTAGGTTTGGCAATTAGTGCTGCGCGTCTACATCAACGGGTACTGCTAATTGATGCTGATTTTCGTCAGCCGATGCTGCATAAACAGCTCAATCTCCCTAATGAGTATGGGCTTTCAACTCTGCTGGAAAGTAACGCTAAAGTGCCAATACCCAGCCATATTCCAGCATCAGACTTATATATTGATATTTTGACTTGCGGGCCAATACCCAAAGATCCAGTAAATCTGTTAAGTTCTCCTCAAATGCAGAGATTAATGGCAGGGTTTGAGCAGACTTATGATTTAGTTCTGCTGAATGCACCTCCTGTTTTAGGGATGGTAGATGCTCTGCTGGTTGCATCCTGTTGCCGGGGGGTAGCGTTGGTGACACGCATTGATCGGGTGACAAAAACTGCACTGACTGAGACTACAGCCATGCTGAACAAGTTAAATACGATCGGGGTGATCGCGAATGGTGGTATTAGTCTCAAAAAGAGTAATAGAACCCGTGTGAAGTTATAGAAATGTTTCGGTGAACAGAAACTCGGCGGCTCGGTTGAGCGATCGACCTGACGGGCTGACAAGGCTTCTAAAAGCTTAAGGGGTCAATGCTTGAGGCTATTACTTATTTTTTTTTACTGAAAAAGTGATGGTTTCTTGACAAGCTTATTGATAATTTTCCTGGGCCGCGATCGCCCTTCAACCTCATTCTCTACGATCCCCACCCTACAAAATGACGATCGCCCGCTTTGAGCTTTCTTGAGAGAGCTCAACTCAAAACCTTGCGATGCCAAGTCTTTCAACTTGGTTGTCACCCCGTCAAGCGATCGACATCATACCAAATCGGGGTTAGTTACCCCCTTTATGACGGCAGAAAGAAACTTCGCCCTAAGTGTTGTTGCAAAAAACAGGAGGTTTGGGGTAAATGGTGAAAAAAACTGTCCCCAACTTCAATAAATAGCAGCTCATTGACAATTACTAAACAAGTGAATCTATTCCCTTGGCAAGCGTCAAATATCCTTCGTGTTTATTTAGCTCAAATTACCGAAAAACTATCAGTTACCTGCTGAGGCTAGCAGTTATTCTGCTACCAATGATAATTGGTAAGATTTTTGATTAAGTAGATGAGTATGAAAATACATAATACGACTTACGCACTTACTGCGATTTTCTGTCATGGGGAACGTAGTGAAACAATCTCAACCCCTTGATTTAACCCCCTTGAGTGCGTAAGTCCTGCATAAGTATGTCCGCAGCGAGCCAAACGAAGTGAAGCCAAGCAATTGCAGAGGGTACGATCGCTTTACACTATTTTAAATTAACTGGTTTATTTGCGCCTACCTACTTATTTTCTCACTCATCTACTTATGTCGTGCTCCCGCCAATACCTCGTGAGATCGTAGCGTCTCGCCTCACTTTCATCAAACAGTTTTGAGGGTTGGATAGACCCCGGATTTCCATCAGGCATTAACATATAGCACTTTTGAAGTAAGTAAGGTACATAGAAAGCCCTTGTAGGGACACCGACGGCATTGCCGTGTCCCTAGATCCTCCTAGGGATATGGGGTGTACTTCCTAAACCTGCAATCTGCTGTAGCTTGCGATCGAACCCAGTGGGCGAAGTTTCTTTCGACCATCATAAACGGGGTAACTCACCCGAATTTGGTCTCACTTATTTGTTCGCATTTCCTAATTTCATAAAAAGTACTTTTTGTCAATACCTCTAAGATAATATATTTTTTCAAAAATCTACTACCTTTCTGTTAACCTGTGTTATAACCATAGGAGGGTGATTCTACAAAAATAATGTGTTGCGGCAGTTACAAGCTGCGGTTTTTTTTATTTTGCCGAAAAAAATTAATAAAATTATCCTGTAATTCACAACCTATGGTCAACTCAACATTTTCAAATTTAAATATCTACTATTCAGTAGAGCAACAGCATTTAAACAATTACTTACCTCACTGCATTCTTAAGTGGCGGCAGGGGCAATTGTTCGTCAGTCTCGGAAACCAGGACAAACAGCCCTATATATCTGCTTTTGAGAGTGAGCAACAGGTAGTAGAGTGCTTGAAACAATCTCCAGTACGGCTGGTTCGCCTCGACCTAAATTTAGGTGAGGCCGTGCTAAATCGCTGGGCAGATGCCTGTGAGAAAGCCAATAAAGCCATATTTATACGGGGAAGCGTCGCCCAAAAACTGTCTCGAATGACTGGAAGACAAAGCCAGTTTAGCCAGCAGATCAAGCAACTGATTTACTGGATTGTTGCCTTCCTGTTGCTGATAGTACAGAGTCCTGTTATGCTGGCAACAGCTATATTGATCTACATTTATTCACCAGGAGCGATTTTCTCGAGGCAATGGCACATTGGGTCACGGGGCAAACTCTTCCGGCTTCTTAAGTTTCGCACCACCGTAGTTAATGATGATTTTCGCAGTGCATGGTTATTCCGTTTGATGTGCAAGTACAACGTGGATAAGTTACCGCAGTTGTTGAATGTGCTACGGGGTGAGATTAGCTTGATGGATTCACATCCTTTGACTCTAGCGGAGGCATTAAGACTCAGCTTGGAAAGTTAACAATAGGTGAGTACATTATTAGACATTTCCTATAATTCTTGTGGAGTTAGCATCCTGCCTGCGCTTGACAGGCTGTTTGGGAGATGTCTATGGGAAATTGCAGAAGCTCAGATTCAGGGAAACAATTCACATGAGGTGGATTTGGTTGTAGATAAACACTGCATTTTCAATTTAAAAAGCTGGTGCTGCCGAGTTTATTAGTTCATCCCTACTTCCTCACAAAGACTCATGCCATTTAACCTTGTTCCAGCCGATCTAAATTTTTCGCATTGCACCCGTATTAGCGTGTATGTTGTCCACACTTACTAATTAAAGTTTGTGAAATATTCTAGGTTTAAACGTTGGAGCACTCTCATTGTCAGTTTCCTTGTTGGGCAAGGTTCTGTACAAGTAATCAATCTGATCTCTGGATTGTTATTGCTGCGTTGGTTGAGTGTTGAAGCCTATGCTCAGTTCAGTGTTGCATTTGGTTTTCAATGCACATTGAATATGCTTGTTGATATGGGCTGCTCTGGCTCAATTATTGCACTCATAGGAGACCGCTGCTCTGACAAAGAAGTTGTAGGCAGTTACATTCGCTCTGCAAAGCACTTTCGCAACCGATTACTTGCTATTCTGATCCCTTTATCTGCGATCGCTTTTGCTTTTGTTACATCTAAGCAAAACTGGGACTGGACAACGCAACTATTACTCTTTGGAGCGATCGTAAATTATTTATTTTTTGAAGGCTGGGCTGCTTATTACTCAGTACCACTGCTTATTCATCAGCAACTTAAGCAACTATATAAATTTCAAATTATTAGCGCGTGCGTTCGACTCGCGCTTTGCTTCAGCCTTTTCCTTGGATCAGCATTATCTTCTTGGGCAGCAGCCTGGGCTAATTCATCGGTGGTTGTAGTGCAAGGCTTTTTCTTTCGTAAAGATTCAACTCGCCTGATTCATGAGCCTATAGAGACTAATTTAAACATCAACCGCGAAATGCAGCACTATCTCTTGCCACTCATTCCAGGAATTATTTTTACCGCCTTTCAAGGACAAATTTCAGTTTTTTTGATAAGCTTGTTTGGTCAAACTAAAAGTATTGCTGAAGTGGGTGCTTTAGGACGTATTGGTCAGTTATTCTTGATCCTGTCAGCCTTCAATGGAGTGGTTATTGCACCTTACATTGCGAAGGTAGCACGCCAGGATCTTGTTCGTCGTTATTGCCAGATATTAGGAGCTGCAATTACCATTTCTCTAGTTTTAAGCATAGGCTCCTTTATGTTTCCACAACCCTTGTTATGGGTATTAGGTTCTAAATATTATCACCTAAGAACTGAGGTTGGTTGGATGGTGGTTGGAGCATCTATAAGTTATATAGGCTCTGTTATGCTAACGATGCAAGGTGTTCGCAAATGGGTTTACTGGTGGGCAACTTTTGTTTATGTTGTCACGGTAATGCTTACTCAAATAGGTTGTCTTATAGTAATAGATTTGAGTACAACTATTAACGTTATTTATTTCGGAATAATTACGAATTTATCGGCGTTAACTGTATATATAGTTACCGCACTATATGGCTTCATTTATGGACCTCGTAAGACTGAAATACCTGAAATACCTATTTAAAAAGGATACAGGTTAGTTCGAGAAATGTTAAATATTTACTGGAGTTTGGTTAAAATCTTTAATTCTGAGGCTGGTATTTATTCTCCTTAGACTAATCTCTGCATCCGTTAAAATAAAACAAAGCAAGGAGCAAATAATATGAAACTCGGTTTCTACTTGAACTTAAGTCACTTAGGGAGATGGGATTGGAATGAATTTCTTGTCGGAGACATTGGATTAAGCGGAACTGATTCCCAAGCTTTACACCTAGCTTATGATTTGGCAGTTAATGGTCATGAAGTATTTTTCTTCTCAACACAAGCAGCAGAAACTCCAATTGAAAGATTAAAACATATTCAAGTAGACGATCTCGAAGCCGCTGTTATTCAAGCCAAGCAAATAGAGGTCGAGCTTCTAGTTTTTTGCAATCGCCACGATAGGGAAACAATTGCTGGTGCAAGGAAGTGTGAAATAGTTAACCAACCCTGTGTTGTTTGGGATCATAATGGTCCTTGGCCTGAGATGGCAAATATATTTTCTAGTTTAAAGTGTGTTCGTAGAGTTGTTTGTGTTTCAGTGGCTCAGACCGATAATGTTCGAGATTATCCTGTGTTTAATAAAATAGATTTTGTGCATAATGGTATCGATTGGGATTTGTTGAAGAGTTATGACTCTATGGAACGCAATCCCCTAGGGGTTTGTTACCTGGGAGCCCTTAAACCAGCAAAAGGCTTTCAACATTTGGCAAAGGCTTGGCCCAGCGTTCACAAAGTTTTTCCCGAAGCTACACTGACTGTTGTGGGGAGCGCTAAACTTTACGATCGGAATTCAGAACTCGGTCCTTTAGGGATTGCTGAACCAGAGTTTGAACTCTCCTACATAGTTCCATACCTTGGAGACACAATCGAGGAGGCTAAAAGTAAAGGGGTTATATTTCTTGGACTTTCTTTGCCAAGAAATCTTCGTTCAGTGATTGCATCTTCCAGCATTGGTGTTATCAACCCAAATTGTTCTCAAACTGAACTTGCTGAATGTTGCAGCATCAGTTCGCTGGAAATCCAAGCGTTGGGAGCAGCTATAGTTGGAGGCAATATAGGAGGCAATAAAGAAACTATCAATAACGGAAAAACAGGTATCTTGATTAACTCAGAGAATGACCTTGCTAGTACACTAATTAAACTGCTTTCTCATCCAGATTTATCAAGACAAATGGGTCAAAATGGAATTCAATGGGTTAGGGATAATTTCAGTCGCGATCTTACAGTACAACGTTGGTCTTCTCTTCTAGAAGCCGTCATCAGAAACGAAAAACCTTGTCCCCCAGATTTCTCGTGGAAGCGGGCGACTGGGAAAGTAATAACTCGCGAGGGAATTCGACAATTGCGAAAAGTGCCAATTTTAAACGATAAATTGTTAACTTTACGGGAAATAAAGGCTTTGTTCGCAAAACCATAGAAAATTCTCCGTTAGATTTCAGCTACTCCCTAGGCTCATGCTGTTATAACCGATTTAAATAGTTCGTGAAACAGAATTGACCGCAATCCAGCTTTTTGTCAAGCTCGGTTTTTTACATCTCAACCAGAAAACCTATCTAGCCGTATAATGAATCAGACTCCCAAAATAGTTGTAATTACTCCTGTCAAAAATGAGGCATGGATTCTCGATCGATTTCTAGCTGTTACAAGCCAGTTTGCTGATTGCATTATTATTGCCGATCAAAACTCCACCGATGAGAGCAAAGATATCTGCAAAAAGTATCCAAAAGTGATAGTTATTGACAATAAATCTACTAAATATGACGAGGCCGAGAGGCAAATATTATTGATTAAGACAGCCAGAGAACTAGTTCCAGAACATAAGATACTTTTAGCTCTTGATGCTGATGAAATACTAGCTGCCTCCGCTATCAAAACACTAGGCTGGCAATCGATGCTGAAAGCAACGCCAGGAACAGTATTGTGTTTTGAAAAGCCAGATTTGTATCTAACCCCCAATCAATGTGTAAGACATGATATATCTTGGCCTATTGGTTATGTAGATGACGGAATAGAACATAAACCAACACCAATACATAGCATCAGAATTCCGGTACCTGATTATGGTCATAGGTTATATATTCACGATGTAAAAATAGTTCATTATTCAATGATTCGTCCGGGAAATCAAGCTTCTAAGTTCCGTCTCTACAGTGTTGTAGAAAATATTTTATCTACTGGATTTGTACTTACTAGAAGGAAGAAGTATGACTCAAATAAGTTGTTCATGGGCTACAGTAAATTGCAGCTTTCTCCATCTCCCTCGGAGTGGTTCACTGCTTGGGAAGATATAGGAATTGATATGAAGACTGTGATCAACCAAAAGTATAGTTGGCAAGATTTTGAAGTGCTTAAGTATTTTCATAAATATGGAGTTCGTCGTTTTTGGTTAGATGATATCTGGGGGTTTGATTGGGAGGCTTGTCGCCTGTATGCTAAATCAATCGGAATGACTGATATCCCTGATTATAAAATCTCAGGGCAACCTAAAATAATAGGCTTAATAGCTAGCGCTCTAACCGATTGGTATATACATCTAAGAAAATTTGTGAAAGGGAATTCAAACCTCTGGAGTTAAACAGATAGTCTCATCCTCCAGAAATTGACAAATACTGAATTAGTAAAGCTACCTATTTACGGCTCAAGCTATTGATAGCGAAACGATGGGGAGCTGATTCAATCTGCCAACTGCTACTATCTGTTTGAAGATGCGATCGCACCCTCCGATCGCCCACTAAATTGCTAAGAGGATTCTGATGAAAATATGCATTGTAACGCATAGTGTTATTAAGGGTGACGGTCAAGGTCGGGTTAACTATGAAGTTGCCTGGGAAGCTATTCGGCGCGGTTATCATGTTACCTTATTAGCAAGTAGCGTAGACCTAGAATTGCAAAAGCAGAGCCAGGTTAAATGGATTTCTATTTCAGTTAAAGGATATCCAGTGCAACTTCTCCGTGAAATGGCTTTCTCGGTGCAAAGTACTGGGTGGTTAAATCGGCACCAAAAAGAATTTGACCTAATCAAACTCAATGGTGCAATTACTTCGGCTGGGGGAGATGTTAATGCCGTGCATTTTGTCCACAGTTCCTGGTTGCGATCGCCCTTCAATCCCTCAGCACAAAATCTGAGCTGGCGTGGCACTTATCAGCGGTTTTACACTGCCTTAAATGCTGGTTGGGAGAAAAAAGCCTTTGAGCGGGCGAAAGTCGTAGTAGCCGTTTCTGAGAAAGTCGCCCAAGAATTAATTGGGATCGGTGTCCCGCGCGATCGCATTCGGGTGATCTTAAATGGCATTGATTTACAAGAGTTTGCTCCCGGTATTGTCGATCGGCAAAAATGGGGTTTACCAGAGGAAGTGCCTCTGGCGCTATTTGCTGGGGATATCCGTACACCTCGGAAAAACTTGGATACAGTCCTGCATTCCTTAGTGCAAGTTCCCCAATTGCACCTCGGAGTTGTGGGTGGAACCGCAGGTAGTCCCTATCCTGAGTTAGCGCGATCGCTAAACTTAGAAAATCGAGTACATTTTCTGGGATTCCGCCAAGATGTCCCCGACTTGATGAAAGCAGCAGATTTTTTAGTTTTTCCGTCCCGTTATGAGCCTTTTGGTTTAGTGGTACTCGAAGCGATGGCGACAGGAATACCCGTGATTACGGCTGCTACGACGGGGGCGGCCCAGTTGGTGACACCAGACTGCGGCTTCGTTTTGCCAGACTCAGACGATACACAGGCATTAGCTGAAGCATTGAATCAATTAGTTAAATGCGATCGGCAACAAAGACAGCAAATGGGTCAAGTAGCCAGAACTATCGCAGAACAGCATAGTTGGGCTAATATGGCAAGTAATTATGTGAATTTATTTGAGGAACTCCAGCCGTGCTGACAATCTCAGTTGTGATTCCCAGTTACCGTCGCCCCAAAGACTTAGCACGCTGCTTAGACGCACTCAAAAAGCAAAAACGTCCTGCCGATGAAATCTTAGTAGTAGTTCGGGATACAGATACTGAGACTTGGACATTTGTCCAAACATTGAACCCAGAATTCTTACCAGTGCGAACTGCCACAGTGAGCGTATCTGGTGTGGTAGCCGCCATGAATGCAGGGATGGATGCCGCTTGTGGGGATATCATCGCTTTTACCGATGATGATGCCGCCCCTCACACCGATTGGCTGGAACGCATCGAGGCTCACTTTCTGTCCGATACCAATATCGGTGGTGTAGGGGGGCGGGATTGGGTGTATCACGGCACCCAGTTAGAAGAGGGGGAACGCGAGGTAGTGGGACAAGTGCAGTGGTTTGGACGAGTGATCGGCGAACATCACTTAGGGGTTGGAGAAGCCCGTGAGGTAGATGTGCTTAAGGGTGTAAACATGAGTTTTCGGCGGAGTGCGATCGGTCAAATGCACTTCGATCCGCGGATGCGAGGTACAGGAGCCCAGGTACACTTTGAACTGGCATTCAGCCTGAGTTTGAAGCGGGCAGGCTGGAAGCTGATCTACGATCCAAGAGTGGCGGTGGATCACTTTCCAGCGCAACGTTTTGACGAAGATCAACGCAATAGATTCAATGACATTGCCTTGATTAATGCCGTACACAATGAAACGTTAGTTTTGTTAGAACACTTACCACCTGCACAACGTACTGCATTCCTGATATGGGCAACCTTGGTAGGGACACGAGATTCACTAGGTTTCCTACAAGGGTTGCGATTCCTACCGAAGGAAGGAGCTTTAGCAGGACAGAAATTGCTGGCATCTCTACAAGGACGTTGGCACGCTTGGGAAACCTGGCAACACAGTAAATAAGTCTAACTGAATGTAGCGATCGGACTGATGGATAGTTTTTTAACTAAGTATTTTCGTATTTTCTCCTGAAATGCTAAATGAATCACAAGCAGGTACTTCTTAATAGCTCACCTCAACAGGACATTAACGTAGGTCGGCAATCGAAGCCAGCTTGGATGGCAATACAGGCACTATTCCTTTTTACCAGCCTATGCCTTCTAGCAAGTCTGGGCAAAGTCCTGAACCTACTGTTCCCAGCCGGCTGTTTTGCGGTCGCTGTGTTCCTATATCTGCGGTATCCCATCTTCTATGTAAGTTTCACTTGGTGGGTGTTTTTTCTTACACCGTTTATCCGCCGTGTGGCGGATTTTCGGAGCGGCTTTACCGATCCAAGTCCAATGTTGTTAGCCCCACCACTGGTGGCCACGATCGCCGTTGTAACCTTCTACCGCAACCTTCCCACAGCATATGTTCAAGGTGGCTTACCCTTTGTCCTATCTGCTATAGGTGTGTTCTATGGTTTTCTGATTGGACTAGTTAATGGCTCACCCGTTCCTGCCATCACTTCTTTTATGATCTGGATAAGCCCCATCCTGTTCGGTTTCCATTTATTTATCAACTGGCGAGATTATCCTGACTATCGCCAGAACATTCAGCGCACTTTTCTCTGGGGTGTGCTAGTTACAGCAACCTATGGCATCTATCAATACTTGGTTGCGCCTGAGTGGGATCGTTTCTGGCTTATAGAGACCAAGCTATATAGCAGCATGGGAAAACCAGAACCGCTAGGACTTCGCGTCTGGAGTACGATGAATTCTCCCTTAAATTTTGCAACGGTTATGATAGCAGGCATTATATTGCTATTGATTAGTCAAGGGAGGTCACGTATTCCTGGTGTAGTGCTTGGTATCTTGTCTCTCCTATTAACAACGGTACGCACGGCTTGGGGGGGCTGGATGGTATCTGTGGTTGCCCTGCTCGGTTTTCTAAAAGGAATTGTGCAGATGCGTTTGATTGCTCTGTTGTTGGTCATAGCAATATTAGTCGTTCCCTTATCTAAAGTAGAGCCATTTGCCCAGGTAATTCAGTCCCGCCTAACGAGTTTAACTAACGTTGGGAACGATCAGAGTGCCAAGGAGAGAGCCGCACTCTACGCTGTCTTGGTCGATGAGGCCCTAAAGGAGTTTATAGGCAAAGGAAATGGAACTCTTAAACCTATTGACAGTGGAGTTCTGGAGATGATTCTCACCTTAGGCTGGTTGGGAAGCATCCCCTATGTGGGTGGGCTGCTCCTGCTCTTGTATAGCCTGTTCCAAGGCTCTAACTCGTCTACCTCTGATCCCTTTGCCAGTGCTACCCGTGCTATTACTTTTGGGTTCCTGCCGATGCTAGCTGGTTCAAACGTGATCATTGGAATCTCTGGAATGGTTTTCTGGGGATTTCTGGGTCTAGGGATGGCAGCTAATAAGTACCACCAGCATCAACGTATCACGGGGTTCAAATGAGGTGGATGCTTCTAGTTCAAGGAATCTGTCACCAAAAATTGTTGTAAATGTTACACCGTTTCACTTGTAACGTGCTAAACATCGACCCCTCAACCCTGTTAATCTAGGGGGGAGCAAGAACTTTATCAGTAGCAATCGTTGAGTGAATTGGTATTAGTTAGGTTTTCTGTACCAACATGAAAACAAGCATCTCCTCTAATCCCAAAAATACTTTAGATAAGTCGCTATTAAAAAAAGCTGTGTGTCAACTGCAAAAATTTGTGAGGTAAAGAACAGAAAATGGAAAAACAAAAAACTGTAGGATTTCTCTTAAAGCGTGTCGATTGTAATGACGGTGTTGCATCCCATTGTGAGACTCTGATTCGTGGTTTCAAAGCGGTTGGGTGGAGGGTCGTCCTGATTACCGGACCCGTGAATTACGATGCAGGTTCTGAAGATACTTTTCAAGCACTCAAAGATTTATCAGAAGACTGGATCGTATTTGCGGATATGAAACCTTTTCTTCCAACTTGGGCTAGTATTCGTCGGATCCAGGAGATAGTAAAGAAACACGAAATTTCTCTATTTCACGTACATGGATACTCGATGTTGCTTCTTGCCAATATCCTCAAATTTTTCACTGGTTTAGAGTGTGTTGCTACCTTTCATTTATTAATACAAGATGACGATTCAACCTGGATAAAATCTGTATTGCAACCGAAAAGAAGAAAATACCAGATATATTTGAGGGCGTTTGCCCCAAAATATTTTCTTGCAAACTCTTCAGAGATTGAAAGATTTTTGCTCAAAGATTTAGGGTTTCATAAAAATAAGGTTCGCAAGATATTAGCTGGCATTGATACAAACTATTTTCGTCTTCCTAGTTCTGAAGAGCGACAAAAAGCACGGGAGAAGTTCGGATTTGAGGAAAAAGATCTGGTATGTACTCTCGTAGGGAGACTCAATAGGATTAAGGGACATGATGTTTTGATCGACGCAGTTAGGCAAATGAGAAAAGAATTTCCCGAAAGGGTTTTGAAGTGTTTATTCGCGGGTTCTGGGGATCGGGAGCAGGAGATTAAGGAATATGCCTTTGTCAGTGAAGATGATTCGCATTCTTTTATTTTTGCGGGCTATCTAAATGATATGCGAGAAGTGTATTGGACATCGGATATTTTTGTTCTACCCAGCCGCTTAGAAGGGTTTGCTTTAGTCGTGGCGGAAGCGATGTGCTGTGGGACAGTTCCGATCCGGACACCAGCAGCAGGAGCTCTGGATCAGATTGAGGAAGGAAAAACAGGTTATATCGTTCCTTTCGATGATGCAGAGGCTTTATCAAAGGCTATCCAAAAGCTTGCGAA
>NZ_JAUBVJ010000009.1:0-13101 GCF_036702785.1 Microcoleus sp. AR_TQ3_B6
ATTTTTTTGACTTCCCTGACTATATGATACTACTATTGTTTATTGATGCTTATAAACTTAATGAAGTTTTACAATACATTTATTTTTCTGCTGATCGGCATTGAGATTAACCCGCTGGCGCTGTGGAGAATTTTGCCATCGATCCTGTTCGTCATTTTGGCCTATCAACTGGGACGGATTCTCTCGGTGTATCTGTTGTTAGCGGGGCTGCGGTGGTTCGATCGCCCGATTCCCCTGCGCTGGCAGCACGTTCTGTTTCTGGGAAACATCAAAGGCTCACTCTCGATGGCACTGGCGCTTAGTATTCCTCTGGCATTGACAGGACGAGATAACATCATTGCGCTGGTTTTCGGTGCAGTTTTATTCTCACTGGTAGGACAGGGATTAAGTTTACCCTGGCTGGTAAAACGGTTACAAATCAGCCGTGTTTCTGATGTAATGCAGGAAGCTGGGCAGTTACAGATTCAGTTGATTGCTTCCAAAGCCGCTCAAGATGAGCTAGATAGTTTGCTGAAATCTGGCGTGTTGCCGAAGGCAGTTTACGAGGAGTTATGGGCATCGTATCAAGCACGAGTAGCACACTCTGAGCGAGTGCTGCGCGATCTCTACAATAAACATCGAGCAGGGCAAGTACAGGGCGATCGCAGCGGGCTAGAGACGATTCGACGGCGATTGCTCCTAGCCGAAAAAGGAGCAGTTAGCGATGCCCTCCGCAAGCGAATTGTCCCAGAGGATCTGGTTCATCCTTACATCAAAGATTTGGATGAGAAACTTCTAACGTTGGCAGATGACTAGCGCGAATGCCGAGGTAATCAATCATGTGGTGAACTAGCTCTGGACGGGTGACGACCAAAATGGTAGAGCCTGCTTCAAGAATAGTATTGCCGTTCGGAATCTCCAGATTGGCGCAGGCATGGCATTGATAACCAATAATCAGCGAACCTTTTGGAAAACGAGGGTCTTGAGCAATTTGAGCAACAGTGCGACCTGCCACCTTGCAATCGCCTGGAACTGGCAGCTTTAGTACCTCGACTTGCCCGTGTTCAAAGTGCATCATCGACTCGATTTGAGGATATTCAATCGCATTCGCCATTGATGCAACTGCCAAATCAATAGTGCTGATGATGTGACTGGCTCCGGCAAGTCGATAGGCTTCCAGGAATTCGCGATCGCGCATTCGCACCACAATATGGGAAATGCCATAGCTCCTGGATAGGGTGATCAGCGCTAAATTCAGTGCATCATCGCTGAGTGCGGCAACGACTGCGTTTGCTTGTTTAATTCCCGCTTCCAGAAGAACCGTTGTACTCACCGCACTGCCTTCAAATGCCATCACTCCGATTTTTTCACGAGCAAAGCGACACGCAAGCGGGTCGGCATCGATGATTGCCACCGTATGACCGAGTTTTAATAGCTGCTGGGCTAAACCCAGCCCCATCATTCCTGCTCCACCAATTAATATGTACATGACTATTTTTCACCCCAAGAATGAACGTTACAGAGTTATCCCTATGAGTGAGATTGTTTTGGGTTTCTATCAGTTTAATCTGCTTGTGGGGTGGCTTTTACCGGGCTTACTTATTACCTGTTCCAAACTTAGTTTCATCTGGTTGTGGGGTTGGCATGGGAGCCAGCCCCTCAAGAGATTTTCCTCCGTTAGGTGCGCAGGGGGAACCCTACATAATCTTAGGCACTTTAAAAAACTCCCCATCGCGATCGGGAGCTCCCTGCAAAATACTTTCTCCGTTAGCAAAAGGTTGCAAATCGTCCGATCGCATTACATTACTAACATCGATCGCCCGCGTTGTCGGCTCCACATCACTCGTATCCAGTTCGCTCAACTGCTCAAAATAATCCAAAATACCGTTCAGTTGACTGGTAAACTGTTCTTCTTCTTCAGGCGTTAATTCTAATCTAGCTAAATTCGCTACTTTCCGAACTTCTTCTCTGTCAATCATAAAAATCTGTAATTGGGAATTGGTGATTAGTGTTTAGTTGTGATTTGTGAGTTTTAAGTGAAAGAGTTTTCAATTTACCACTCAACACTTAAAACCCCAACTTTCTGTTTACCCAATCAGGCTTTTTCTAGCTAACAACAGAGGTTAAAAATACACATCAATCTGCGATCTACCCGTCGTCTTCAGCCAATTTTGCACCTCAATGTAATTGTTCGGGGCCAAGCGAATAGCCTCCTTCCAATAATCGGCTGCTTTATCAAACAGCCCTTCCGCCGCTTCAAGATTGCCCGCTTCCTTTTCTTTTTCCCCTTGATAGTGGTAAATCACGGCAATATTATTCAGCGCTTGCGGCATTCTCGGATTGAGATCCAGGGCTTCGCTGTAATATTCCAAAGCTTTATCGTGTTCGCCGTTGCTAGTATGGATCAGCCCCATATTGTACAAGACATAACTGCGATCGTAAGGATCTTCCTCGAGTTTGAGCGCCTCATGATAATTGTCCAGCGCTTCAGCATATTCGCCATCTGCTTGAGCTGACATACCATCCCGGTAATAAGCAAAAGCTTCCTTCGCCTGCTTTTTCGCCGGCATAATCTTCAGGATGATATCAGCCATTACCGTGAAGCTTTTGTCAATAAAGTTATCGTTGCGTTGAGTTCTTGGCATATGCGATTCTTTGGTTAGTGGCTAATCATAAAAATTAGCCTGTAAAGTTTTCCTATTAATAATGGCGCAACTGTTTTAGTTGGCCGTTGTGTTGAGGGCGCTAACAAGTCTAGTCGATCGCAAGTGCGAACCTTAAAACACGCCCTTGGGTTTAACACCCGCGCAAGCTCTATCTATTTTATAGAACTCTTGCAATACTTGCAAAAAAACTAGATTTCTTTCACCTATCTCTCGCACTCTACACAAAACTTTAAAAAAACCGTGCAGAAAGGAAAAGTTCTGCTGTAGGGTGCAGGGGCTATCCAAGGAGTGCAAGCCACGCTTACGGGCGATCGCGCACCGTACCCTACTAACTGTCCCATCAATCCCCCGCCCTTGCCCCTTTTGGCAAACAAGCAAAAGCAAATGCCGAGGAGAAATTCAATCACAAAGTTTTATTAAGCTATCCGAGTTTAGCCAACACTTAAAAGTTATTCGGCAAAACACTAGCAATATTTTGCCCACAAGTCAAGGGCACGCTCAAAAAAATCAGAAACCCGATCGCCAAAACCAGCTCGAATTCCCGCAATATATAATAAAAATAACCGGGTAATTTTCACAGAGACAAACCTATGGCTCCGAATCCCACCATTATGCAAGCCGTCGAACAACTTGGCTACCGCGTTACGGTTGGAGACGTGGCGGCAAAAGCTGGATTAGATGTCAATTTTGCGCAGCGAGAACTGTTAACCCTCGCCTCCGAAGCAGGTGGCAACCTGCAAGTAGCAGAATCCGGGGACATTGCCTACCTATTTCCCAACAACTTTCGAGATATTTTGCGAAACAAATTCTTGCGGTTGCAGTTACAGGAATGGTGGCAAAAAATTTGGCGCATACTATTTTACCTGATTCGGATATCTTTTGGCATAGTGCTGGTAGCTTCTATCCTCTTAATTTTTGTTGCTATCACGATTTTACTCTCCAACAGCGATAGCAATAACGGGGGGGGAGGAGGTGGTGGTGGCGGCGGCAGCGGCGGCAGAGGCGGCGGCTTTTTCTTTTTTCCCTACTTCTGGAACGACTTAATCTGGATATTTTACTGGAACCATGACGAACCATACTACCAGGAGCGATCGCGCTTAACTGGTCAAAAGCCCCAGATGAGTTTTCTGGAAGCAGTTTTCTCCTTTATCTTTGGAGACGGCAACCCCAATCACAATCTAGAAGAGCGCAAATGGAGCGATATTGCCACTGCAATTCGCAACAACCGAGGCGCCGTCGTCGCCGAACAAATTGCCCCCTATCTCGAAAATCTCGGACAGGGATACGCCCGAGAATACGAAGAATATATGCTACCGGCCCTAGCTCGTTTTGACGGCCGCCCCGAAGTCAGTCCCCAAGGGCAAATAGTCTATCACTTTCCGCAATTGCAAACCACAGCCGCCGAGAGAAATTCTGAACCAGTAGCAGCTTATTTGCGAGAAATGCTGTGGCGTTTCAGCCACGCCAGTTCCGGCCAAATCATGCTAGCAGCAGGGTTAGGAGCCCTCAATCTTGTCGGTGCGTTAGTTTTGGGAAATCTATTAAGCAATAGTGCGATCGCAAGTGGATTTATCGGTTTCGTCAGCGCTATTTATCCAATGATCCTGATTTACGGCATCGGATTTCTGGCAATTCCTTTAATTCGCTACTTCTGGATTCAGTGGAAAAATAGCCGGATAGAAGCCCGCAATCAAGAGCGCCAGCAGCGAGCAATGTTATTAAACCAACCCGATGCCAACTTGCTCCAAAAACTTGCCTACGCCCGGGAATTTGCAGCAGAAAACGTTCTGACTGGAGAAGACTTAGCTTATACAACAGAAACCGAATTAACCCAACAAGAACTGGAACAGTCACCAAAAATAGATGCCGACTGGCAGCGCAGGATCGATCGATCGGACAACTTGTAAATACTAATGACAATAAACAGTTGTTTGTTGTTAAGTTAGGTTGAACTAAAATCTGGCACCATTTTCAATAAGAGGCATGAGGCCTGTTCCACAATAAAATATCTTTGTTGGGGAACGGGCTTTTAGCCCGTGGCTAAGAATGGTGGAAAATGTCAATCTTTATTGATGTCATTATTTTTTATAATCCTACTTTTTTTTTAACAGTCTTAGGGCGTTTAAAAACCAAAGAATTTTGGTCGTACTTCGAGTCGTGATCCATAGCCACAAGTTCCCATCCCTCCTCCCCCAAATGATTGACAAATAGATGCAGCGAGCCTTGTTTCCAATCTCGCAATTCTTCACCGTTTACATATAAACTAATCAGCTTGTTGCCAAAAGGATACATATTCGCATCCACAAATAGATACTCCCACTTTTTCATAGCAATCCTTAAGGTAGTTAGTCATCAGTCATCAGTCATCAGTCATCAGTCATTAGTCATTAGTCATTCCCAATTCCCAATTCCCAATTCCCCCTTCCCAATTGCCTGTATCCACGACACAGAAGTCACTGATACAGGAATAGCTGTTTTTCCCTTCTTCCTTCCGCCTTCTTCCTTCTTCCTTCTTCCTTCTTCCTTCTTCCTTCTTCCGTCTTCCTTCTTCCTTCTTCCTTCTTCCGTCTTCCTTCTTCCTTCTTCCTTCTTCCTTCTTCCTTCTTCCTTCTTCCTTCTCCCTTCTTCCTTCCCCCTTCTTCCTTGGCCATTTCCAGCAGTTACTGCACTGCAATTCTAGCCAAGGTAGCACCCCGGTAATAGTGCAACAAAATCTGCTGGTAGCCGTATCCCTGCCTGGCTAAATTGTAGGCCCCCCACTGACTCATTCCTACAGCGTGACCGAAACCTTTGCCAGCAACTTGAAAACCGATAGGAGCTTGGCCGCTGTTCCTGGCGTTCCCACCGCCTCCGTACTGAGGAATCACAGTAAAGCGGGTACTCCTCAAATTTAGAACCCGGCGTAAATCTGCGCCGGTCATGACCCGAGAACCGCCATCTCCAACTACTTTCATCCTCAAAACGCTGCCGTAAGCCGTAGTGCGTTCTGGCTTCATCGAGATCACATTCCCCACGCCAGAAATCTTGCTGCTAATTTGAGCCCGGGAAAAAGTTTCTTTCCATTGGTAAACCGGCGCCCCTTGGTCGAAGTCAGGAACAGCACGCAGGTAAGGCAGGGGTTCGGTCCAAACATCCTCGACATTTTCAGTATGTCCCCCAGAGGCAGAGTGGAAAGCGGCTAAAATAATCTGACCGTTGTAGGCCAGAACTTGACCTGCGGTTGCATCGACTGCCGCATAAGTCCCAGAAGATTCTGTTTGTAGTCCTTTGTAAACCTGCGAAGACTGAGTGTTGTCCACGTCGTAAAGGTCGGTTTGGCTTTTGAGGCGCTGGTGGATAGCGTAGGAACGGGCGGCGACTGCTTGGGCTTTCAAAGCCTCAAGAGGCCAATTGCCATTCATTTCGGCGCCGAGAACGCTGTAGAGATATTGTTCGATATCGACGTAGTTGACGGCAGTCAAGCCTCCTTTTTGGGGAACTAGAAGCGTGCGTCCCCGATACCAACGATCGCCAATCCAAACATAACCGTTCCCGGTCGGCTCGATCCAAACTTGGTTGGCGGCCCAGCGACCCATCGCCACTTTTCCCGATCGAAATTGAGCCGACTGAGAACTGTTTGCCGACAGTTCGCCCAAATTGCGCCCGCTACCGTCGCGGATTGCAGCCTTAGTAGAACTGCCGACTTTTACCTGATTTGCTCCGTCTTGTACCGCAACTCGCAAAATGAGCGCGGCCTGGGCTGGGGCTACCATTACCAGCCAAAACAACAACGAAATCCAAAAGTAGCGTTTTTTTAATGTCGAAAGAACGGAAGCAAAAAATACTCCTGACTGCATTTGAAAATTTTCCTTTTATGTTGTATGAGTTTGACAAGTTTTAAGGGGAAGCTGCGGTTGGGGAAAAAGGAAGAGGAACGAAAGAAAGAAAACGTTAGAATTGGGTTTGGCACTCTGTGCCGTTGTCGAAAATGATTTTAGCAACTAGATGTTCGCAGGAACAGCGATTTATCCCGGTTCCTGGCTGCGACTATTTCCTGTATGTCGGATTTGCCGCACTCTGGATATATGTAACATATTTTTTAAGACTTAATTGAGGTGATTTGACTCTTGCAGATTACATTTCTCGGAACTAGCTCTGGTGTCCCCACGCGATCGCGCAACGTTTCCAGCATCGCCCTGCGCTTGCCCCAGCGAGCGGAACTCTGGCTGTTTGACTGCGGCGAAGGAACTCAGCACCAGTTTCTGCGCAGCGACCTAAAAGTCAGCCAACTGAGCCGCATTTTCATCACTCACCTGCACGGCGACCACATTTTCGGCTTAATGGGTTTGCTGGCTAGCTGCGGTTTGGCGGGGAATGTCAAGCGCATCGATATTTACGGGCCTCCGGGACTTGAAGAATATTTGCAAGCTGGCGTTCGCTATTCTCAAACTCATTTTTCTTACCCGGTTAAGGTGCACAAAAGTCACGTGGGAGTCATTTATGAAGATGATGAATATATTGTTAGCTGCGGTCTTTTGAAGCACCGAGTTACTGCTTTTGGTTATCGAGTAACTGAGAAAGACCGTCGGGGACATTTTGATGTAGTAAAAGCTCAGGCTGCGGGTATTCCTTCGGGGCCGGTTTACGGTGAATTAAAACAAGGAAAGACGGTAAAGTTATCGGACGGGCGAGTGTTTAAAGGTACGGATTTTTGCGGCCCGGATCAAATCGGGCGCAAGTTTGTGTATTGTACGGACACGGTTTTTTGTGACGGGGCGGTGGAGTTGGCGAAGGATGCTGATTTGTTGGTGCATGAAGCTACTTTTGCTCATCAAGATGCTCAAATGGCTTTCGATCGCCTGCATTCAACTTCGACTATGGCGGCTCAAGTGGCTGCGATCGCTGGGGCGAAACAGCTAATTATGACGCATTTTAGCCCGCGTTACGCTCCGGGGAATGCGATCGTCCTGGATGATTTGCTCAAGGAAGCGCAGGCAATTTTTCCGAATACGAAAATGGCCTATGACTTTTTGACTTACGAAGTGCCCAGGCCTGTTTAAAACTAGGGTTAATCTGACCTGAGATGTGACAGCATTTTCAATAATGGCGATCGGGGCGGGCTAGGAGGGCCCACCCCACAAGAAACTTTTAAATCTCACTAAAATTGATAATAATACCAGTGTAAACTATATTAAACACAAATATTTATTAAATTTACCATGACATTTGAAATCGGAGCATTCGCCTTGAAACTAGCAGCACAAGCACTCGCGCCGCTTGCACAAACAGGATTCAAAGAAGTTATGAAAAAATTGAATCGTAGCGATTTTGACAAAGCTTGTATTTGTGGCATCGAAGCTGCCCAGAAAACTCATGAATTATTCTCTGCTGCTTGCGAACAGGGTGTAGTCGAAGATTTTCTTAAAAGTTTCTTGACGGGTAAAGCACTTCCAGAACTCCTGAAACCTTTCAACGACCAAGAAAAGCCTCAAGTTGACTTTTTAGTTGCAGCTTTTAATGCGACAGTCCCAGAACACAAGAAAATTCAAGGCAGATTCGCTCCCGCAAGACTGCATGATTGGTTGGAGGTTTTTGCTGAAACCTATTTTCATAAAACAAGTAGTTATTTAAGGTTTCAAGTTGCCAAAGCAGACTATTTGAAGCAACTGGCTAACTGGTTTGATGATGTTAAGTTTGCTGGCATTGCTGTAGAAGGTCAGGAAATCGAAAAATCGGAAAAATTGGCTCAAATTTTTGTAATGCCAGATGTCTTGGAAGAAGTAAATATTCATGATTACTTGGATATCCAAGAATTTGAAGAAGGTCAAAACCTGCAACAGATGCAAAGAGAAACTGGCTCTGGTAGAAAGTTTTTAGCATCACAATTATTGAATCAAAATCAATCAAATAAATTTGTGTTGCTGGGCGCCCGGGTTCTGGCAAAACAACTTTACTGAGCTTTTTTGCGGTGATGTTGGCTCAGAATTATCTAGAAAAACCCGGCTGGGATTCTGGGATAGATTGGTTGCCGATTTTGATTAATATCCGTGACTTTGCTGGGCTTTCAGATATCAATCTCCTCGACTATGCCCGCCAGTTTGCCGAGAAAATTATGTCCGTGAAACCGTTGCCAGAAGGCTTTTTTGAGTATTGGCTGGCAGACGGTAGGGCGATGATTTTGTTGGATGGATTGGATGAGGTTGTTGAAGAATCCAAGCGCTATGCGGTGGTGCAGCACATTGAGAGTTTTTTGGGGCAGTATCATCAAAATCTGGCAATTATTACTTCTCGCCCTGCTGGTTACAAACCCGATTTTTTTAATACTTCAGAGTTTGAACACTATCAGTTACAACTGTTTGATGATGCTAAGGTTGATGAGTTTATTAATCGCTGGTACGACAGCCGCGTTCGAGATGCGGCGGCAGCTCAACGTCTCAAAGATAGCATTAAAAAAGCTCTGGATGAAAATGAGCGAATTAAATTGTTGGCGAGAAATCCGCTATTGCTGACAATCATTGCTTTGATTCACCGCTATCAAGCTGTACTGCCGAGGGCACGGCACAAGCTTTATGAAAAAGCTGTGGAGACACTGTTAAAGTGTTGGGATGCTAACAAAAACATGACTGATAAGTCAGTATTCAAATGTTTAGATGCAGACGACTTACGGCGGCTGATGGAAATTCTCGCCTATTGGATTCACACTCAGGGTAGTACGGATAATCCTGAAGGCGGGACACTGATTGCTAAGGATGAATTGTTAGAGCAGCTAACTCAGAATATTAAAACCAAAAAACAGGTTGAACGGTTCCAAGCAAAAGAGGAAGCTAAACGATTTGTTGATTTTATTCAACAGCGGACGGGATTGCTCAACGAACAAGGACAAGATTTGTACGCTTTTGTACACAAGACTTTTCAAGAATATTTGTGCGCTCGGGAAATCGGCTATCAGGCAGATGATAACGATGATTTTGAGATTGTTCTCAATCATATTCAAGAGCATTTGCATGACCCCCACTGGCGGGAAGTGTTGCTGTTGTTGATTGCTCAACAAAGACCGCAGAAAGCGGCGAAAGCGATGCGGGCAATTTTGGCGGCGAATAGCGAGCATGAGCAATGGTTGCACCGCGATTTATTTTTTGCTGGCAGTTGTCTTGCTGAAAATATTAAAGATTTAAAGCAGGCAGATTCCAGTCTAACTGTGAAGATTTTGGAGAAGTTGGTTGAGTTGGAGGTAAGGGATCGGGCACTGGTGGGTGACAGAGTTCGCTCTCAGGTTTTTCAAATCCTTTGCAGTATGAAAGAGACTGAGTTTGAGGCGCAAACTTTGCAACTTTTGAAAGCAAGGGGTGTTGATGGAAATCGCTTGCAGGAATATCAAGCAGCTTTAGGGGAAAAAGAAGTCGCCATCAGTTCCCTGCTGTTACGTCTCGAAGATGGGGATTATATGGTGCGTTACTTGGCAGCATCTGCCTTGGGCAAGTTGGGAAATGCTTCAGAATCCGTCATCAGTGCCTTGCTGCTATGTCTGGAAGATGAGGATAACTCAGTGCGTAGCTCGGCAGCATCTGCCTTGGGTAACTTGGGAAATGCTTCAGAATCTGTCATCAGTGCCCTGCTGTTACGTCTCGAAGATGGAAGTCACTCGGTGCGTCGTCAGGCAGCATCTGCCTTGGGTAAGTTGAGTCTGAAATCAAGGGAGGTTTTGCCTGCTGTCGTGCAATGGATCGATCGCCATCAAGATGCAGAATATGTCGGTTCAGGTATTGATGTGTTGTGGGATTTGGTGGCGGGTGAGGGAAATCGATCGCCAGTGCCTTTTTAGAAGTATGTAGCTTTTGCGCCAGTAAAACCCGATCGCCCTTCCGAACAACCAAAAATGCGATCGGTCTGCTGTTTGACGCTTAGGGCCCTCCATCCCCTCAATAACCGGGAACAGAGCTCAATTATTCAATCGAAAATCCAAAATCGAAAATCTAAAATCGCTCGATCGCCCTTCCGGACTTTTCACCAAAAATGCGATAGGTCTGTTGTTTGACTATTAGAACCCTCCATCCCCTTAACAACCGGGAACAGAGGTCAATTATTCAATCTAAAATCTAAAATCGTTTGAAAAGAGTCAGATAAGTTATATCAATTCCGGTTGGATTGGAATGATTAAACCGCAGAGTACGCAGAGAACGCAGAGGAAGAGAGCAGAGAGATGAATAATTCCGATGAAGGGCGGATTTGATATTAGCCATGTCGTACCCCCTACTCTATGGAGGGTTTGTGCGTAATTCCTGTTGATTTTACTGTACCGTAGCCCAACATTCGGTAGTAGAGTCCCTGTTGGGTAAGGAGTTCGGCGTGGGTACCAGACTCCACAATCTCGCCCTCCTGCATCACAAAAATCCGATCGCAGTCTACAGCAGTTTCGAGTCGGTGCGTGACCAAGACGATCGTTCTTTTGCGGCGCAGACGTTGCAGCGTCTCTACAACCCACTGCTCGTGCTTCAAATCCAGCGCATTCGTGGGTTCGTCGAGGATGAGAAAGGGAGCGTTAGTGACCAGCGCCCGCGCGATAGCTAGGCGCTGTCGCTGTCCGCCCGAGAGGTTCTGACCGCCCTCAGCGATTAAAGTATCATACTGCTCCGGCAAGGTTTCGATGAACTCGGCAGCCCCCGATTCGACCGCCGCCTCCCGAATATCGGATAACAGAGCATCCGGGCGACCGTAGGCGATATTCTCTGCGATCGTTCCGGGGAAGAGCGGGCTGCCTTGCGAGACGAGGGCCATGTGTTTGCGAAGGTCGGCCAGCTTAAGGGTGCGGAGGTCAACACCGTCGAGGAGGACGCTGCCCGATGTCGGGTCATAGAAGCGTGGCAAAAGATTGAGCAGCGTGCTCTTACCCGTCCCGCTAGGGCCCAAAAACGCCACCATCTGACCAGGTTCGATACTAGCACTGATGTTCCGCAAGACAGGTTGCCCAGAGTTGTACTCGAAGCTCACGTCGGCAAGTGCTAGCGTGCGGGGCTGGACGGGAAGCGATCGCGCATCAGGCGCATCTGCGATCGCAGGAGGCTCGTCGATCACCGTAAAAACGCGCTCGCAGGCAGCTACGAACGTCTGAATCTTAGTAGTGAACCCCAACACCCAACCTATCGGATCCCAGAACTGATTGAGGTACGCCATGAATACGATCAGATCGCCGACGGTCAGGCCGCCCTGCACCGGACGCAAGAACTGGTCGCGATAGACTAGGTATCCGCCGTAGCCGAAGATTACCCCGCTTCCCAGAGCAAAGACTACCTGAACCGCTAGCGGATAGAGATTCTCTTGCCAATTGAGCCGCATGGACGCATGGACGCTGCGATCGACCGCCCCTGCGAAGCGCCGCGACTCCGTTGCTTCTCTACCGAAAGACTGAATCAGCCCGATCAACTCTATAGCTTGCTGCATGGTTGAGGTCATCACCGCATCGGTCTGCTTCGACTCGAAGGCTCGACGCCTAATCCTTTCCTCGAAGTACCAATTCGCCAGTATTAGAAGCGGCGTGAACGAAAGTGCAAACACCGTGAGAAGGACGTGACGCGACAGCATGATCCAGATCATCGCCGTCAGCGTCACCGATGCGGCGGTGGAACCGATGAGCGTATCGATCACCCCCCAGGGGCCGCGGCTGTCGTAGCTCAACCGATAGATTGCGTCACCCTGCGATCGCGAACCGTGCCAGCCGAGGCTAAGCGCCTGCATTTTGTCGTAGAGTTCGGTGCGGACGCGCAAGGTTCCGTTGTACTCGATGCGGTAGTTCAACATCTTACGGAGCATGAAGACGGTATCGCTCAGGATTCTGATGAGCATCGCGACGAAGGCCATTCCGAAAATTCGGTTCAGCGTGCCGGAACCGAACGGCGCAAGAAACAGCGTATGAATCCAGTTGGGTTTCGGAGTTGGTGAGAGAACCGTATCGACTAGAATCGCCATCGGCCAGGCGTTGAGAAGGTTGAAAAGCACCGATGCCCCGATCAAAAGCAAAAGCGTCACGATCAGCCATAAGTCTTTGCGGAAGTAGGAAATGGAGCGCAGGACGATCCGCACCAACCAATGTTGGTTAATTAACGGCATCACCATTTTTGGTGAATTCTTCTGGCTTTTCAAACGTGCTTTGATTGGAAAAGTCATGGATGTGCTGGGTGACTCTGAGCAGGACAATGCACCAATTGGGAAATTTGACCAGGGTGACAGAGACCAGAAATCTACTTTGGGTTTACACGCCTGTTGTCAAGCAGGGCAGATGAAATGTGAGATTATTCTACTGCTGCAAGATTTAACTATAGTTTCCTTCTTCTAGGGTAGCTAAATAGCAAGCGAGATCGCTTTTTCGATGAAAACCCGATCGCACTTGCGGACTTTTCACCAAAAACGCGATCGGTCAGTCTGCTGTTTGACGGTTAGGCCCCTCGAACCCCTGAATAACCCGGAACACAAGTCAATCGAT
>NZ_JAUBVJ010000009.1:13201-139216 GCF_036702785.1 Microcoleus sp. AR_TQ3_B6
TTTCGATTTTCGATTTTCGATTTTCGATTAAAACGCGCTCGCACTTGCGGAACTTTCACCAGAAATGCGATCGGTCAGTCTGCTGTTTGACGGTTAGGCCCCTCGAACCCCTGAATAACCCGGAACACAAGTCAATCGATTTTCGATTTTCGATTTTCGATTTTCGATTAAAACGCGCTCGCACTTGCGGAACTTTCACCAGAAATGCGATCGGTCACTCTGCTGTTTGACGCTTAGGCCCCTCGAACCCCTTAATCACCGGGAACAGAATTCAATTATTCAATCGAAAATCCAAAATCTCAAATCTAAAATCGATCGCTCGCCCTTCCGGACTTTTCACCAAAAATGCGGTCAGTCTGCTGTTTGACGATTAGGGCCCTCCATCCCCTTAATAAACCGGAACACAGGTCAACTATTCAATCGAAAATCCAAAATCGAAAATCCAAAATCGATCGATTATTCAATCGAAAATCTAAAATCGAAAATCCAAAATCGGTCGGTTGCCCGCACCGACGGCCCAGGAGAGCCAATGGTTGCTACAATCGGGGAGGGTATATGTTGTGGCTAACACTACAGCCCGTAACCCTGAAAGCTAATAGCTAAATTATTAAAAATCTGCCTCTCCTGCCATGTTTAAAAATCTGCTAGGCGACCCCAACGCGCGCAAACTTAGAAAATTTCAGCCTTGGGTAGCTGATATCAATATCTTGGAACAAGACTTCCGCGCACTCTCAGACGACGAGCTCAGAGGCAAAACGGCGGAGTTTAAAGGACGTCTGGCAAAAGCTAAATCTCTCAACGAAGAGAAAGAGATCCTAGACGAAATCTTGCCCGAGGCTTTTGCAGTGGTGCGGGAAGCAGGACAACGGGTTTTAGGAATGCGCCACTTTGATGTCCAACTCCTCGGGGGCATTATCCTGCACAAAGGCCAAATTGCCGAAATGAAAACCGGTGAAGGCAAAACTCTCGTGGCGACGCTGCCGGCTTACCTCAACGCCCTCAACGGTAAAGGCGTACACATCATCACCGTCAACGATTATCTCGCCAGACGCGACGCAGAATGGATGGGACAGGTCCACCGCTTCCTGGGATTGACTGTGGGACTGATTCAGCAGGGCATGGATCAGGTGGAACGCAAGAAAAATTATAGCTGCGATATTACCTACGCCACTAACAGCGAAGTCGGCTTTGATTATTTGCGCGACAACATGGCTACTGTCATGGAAGATGTTGTGCAGCGTCCTTTTAATTTCTGCGTGATTGATGAGGTTGACTCGGTGCTGATTGATGAAGCACGGACGCCTTTAATTATTTCCGGCCAGGTGGAACGCCCCAGCGAGAAGTATATCCGGGCGGCTGAGGTAGCTGCTGCTCTGAGAAAGGAAAATGAAGAACATTACGAGGTTGACGAAAAGGCTCGGAATGTGCTACTGACCGATGAAGGCTTTGGTGAAGCTGAGCGGTTGTTGGGTGTTACGGATTTGTACGACCCGGCTGACCCTTGGGCGCATTACATTTTTAATGCGATTAAAGCCAAGGAATTGTTTATTAAGGATATTAACTACATCGTCACTCCCGATCGCGAAGTGGTGATTGTCGATGAGTTTACCGGGCGGGTGATGCCGGGACGGCGCTGGAGTGACGGTTTGCACCAGGCGATCGAAGCTAAGGAACGGGCGGAAATTCAGCCGGAAACTCAGACGCTGGCGACGATTACTTATCAGAATTTCTTTTTGCTTTATCCGAAGCTGTCGGGGATGACTGGGACGGCAAAGACTGAAGAGACCGAGTTTGAGAAGATTTACAATCTGGAAGTGACGCTGATTCCCACTAACCGCATTACCAGCCGCACAGACCTTTCGGATATGGTTTACAAGGCTGAGGCTGGAAAGTGGAATGCCATCTCCCAAGAATGCGCGGAAATGCACGATATGGGCCGGCCGGTGCTGGTGGGTACTACAAGCGTGGAAAAGTCGGAGTTGCTGTCGCGGCTGCTGCAGGAGAGGAAAATTCCTCACAATTTGCTTAATGCTAAACCGGAAAATGTGGAGCGGGAATCAGAAATTATCGCTCAAGCCGGACGCAAAGGCGCTGTGACGATCGCGACAAACATGGCGGGACGCGGTACTGATATTATTTTGGGCGGTAATTCTGAGTACATGGCGCGCCTCAAGTTGCGGGAGTATTTTATGCCCCGAATCGTGCAACCCGAGGATGACGACGGGTTTTCGGTGGTCCAAGTGCCGGGTATTGGTGGCCGCCCCGCAGCTCAAGGTTTTGCTCCGACTACGAAAAAGGTAAAGTCTTGGAAAGCTTCGGCGCAGATTTTCCCGACGCAGCTATCGAAAAATGCCGAACAAATGCTCAAGGCGGCGGTGGAATTCGCGGTGAAAGAGTACGGCGAGCGATCGCTCTCGGAATTGCAAGCCGATGATATCGTGGCTGTAGCTTCGGAAAAAGCGCCGACAAAAGACGCGGTAATTCAAAAATTGCGGGAAGCTTACAATTCAATTCGCAAGGAATACGATGCTTTTACCAGCACCGAACACGATGAAGTGGTGCAGTTGGGAGGCTTGCACGTCATCGGTACCGAACGCCACGAATCGCGCCGGATCGACAATCAGTTGCGCGGCCGGGCGGGACGCCAAGGTGACCCGGGTTCAACGCGGTTTTTCTTGAGTTTGGAAGACAATTTGCTCAGGATTTTTGGCGGCGAACGGGTGGCCGGCTTGATGAAGGCTTTCGGTGTTGAGGAAGATATGCCGATCGAATCTGGAATGCTGACTCGTTCCCTCGAAGGCGCTCAGAAAAAAGTCGAAACCTACTATTACGATATCCGCAAGCAGGTATTTGAATACGACGAAGTGATGAACAATCAGCGTCGAGCAATCTATGCGGAACGCCGCCGAGTATTGGAAGGTTTGGACTCCAAGGAACAGGTAATTAGATATGCGGAACAGACGATGGATGACATCGTGGGAGCATACATCAACCCCGATTTACCTTCGGAAGAATGGGAAATCGACAAACTTGTGAGCAAGGTGAAGGAATTTGTTTATCTGCTGGCTGACATGACACCGGATCAGCTAGAAGATTTGTCCGTTGAGGAAATTAAAACTTTCTTGCACGAACAAGTCCGCAATGCTTACGACATGAAAGAAGCGGAAGTTAATGCAATCCGAGCTGAATTGATGCGCGATGCGGAACGGTTCTTTATTTTGCAGCAAATTGATACTTTGTGGCGGGAACACTTGCAACAAATGGATGCTTTGCGCGAGTCTGTAGGGCTGCGCGGTTACGGGCAGAAAGACCCGCTGATCGAGTACAAAACAGAAGGTTACGAGCTGTTTTTGGACATGATGACGGATATCCGCCGCAATGTGGTTTATTCGCTGTTCCAGTTCCAGCCGCAGCCGGCAATGCAAGTTTCGCCAGAGATGGTTTGAAGATAGTTAACTGTTGACTGTTGACCAAAAAGAGAGCACCACGATTCCCGACTTTTTTAAAAAGTCGGGAACTTAAATCACAGCATCAAAAAATTGGGTATAAACCCCGTCCTTTTAGGACGGCTTTGTGTTACAATATAATTGGTGAATGACCCAGCCGCCGCCACGATGGAGACATAAACCCGCGTCTCCAAAGCTTGCAATGACTGCAACGGGGAAGAAAAATCGGTAGACCGGGAAAAGATGACTTGGCTATGGGCACTCTGCCCCTAGAATCAAACAACAAAAATTTTTGTTGCTATTCGACAGATAAAACCGCTTTCTCTTGCGGGGTTAGTCTGTGGAGCGAGCATAAGACTAAATCTCCTTGAGGGTGGAGCCCGCTGCTAAGAAACAGAAAGGTTCAAGAAGTGATTCTTGGAATCACCGTGCCTGATTGTCGGCGAGGATCTCAAAAGTGAGAGGTTTAGTTATGAAAAATAATGTGTGGGTTGTAAGCGGTTTAGCGCTTTCTCTTATAACTACCACTTTGACGGCTAGTGCTGCTTCTTTTCGTAATGACATTACTGGCGTAAAAAATGCTCCTAATGCCACACCTTGGGGAGGATGGTCTACCGCAATTTATTGCCCTGCTGGTAGCTACGTTGGTGGGTATTCGATGAGGGTTGAACCACCGCAAGGTGGGGGCGACGATACTGCACTCAATGCTGTTGCCTTATATTGTTACAATCGTGCTGGAGATATGGTCGAGCGGATTGTACCGCATCCGGGATTTTGGGGGAATTGGGGTGAAGGAGCTAATTGCTCGAAAGGAGCTTATGCAGTGGCCTTTAAACTGAAAGTAGAACCAGAACAAGGCAATGGTGATGATACAGCAGCAAATTCTGTAGCTTTTGGCTGTAGTAATAGCACTGTAATTGAAGCATCTGGTGGAGGTCAATGGGGAAATTGGACACGAGATTGGTTAACAGGTCCGCCGAATTCGGCAATTTGTGGTGTTCGCGCCAAAGTTGAAGATCAGCAAGGAAGGGGAGATGATACTGCTTTGAATGATTTAGAGTTTACCTGGTGCCAATTACCAAAACCGGTTAGCTAAGGTTCACCACAGCCATCACCAACTTCAACGCCAATTGCAAGTAACAGTGGCATCCGCCTTTTTGAAAATCCTGTCGGTGAAAATGGTATCCCAATTGATGTAGCGCTAAAAGGTGCCAATGGGCTAGATCCTAGCGCACGCCAATTGGGGGCAGATACATTTTGTCGGTTGAGGGGATATGGAAAGGCTGTGAACTTCCAAGTTGCAAATGGGAGCAACAGGGGTACCTTGCAATTCGATCCCAGCACAGGAGGCTGGACATCCTGCCCGAGTTGTGGGATGTATTTTACGAGGGTAGCTTGTCAATAAAGAGCAGTACGGGCGATTTAGTGGTTAGAAACTAATGAAGCTGTAAGTTTGAATCTGAATGGATGAGTTGCTGTCAGTGCTGCGGCAATTAACCTCGGCACTAGCTATTTGGGTATGGTTCAAGCGCTTGCTCACAGCGATATTACGGCAAATGTTTTTGTTGCAAGGTGGTTTCTTTAGCCCGGGCTTTACGGACATACTTGAGTGGAATTAAGCGCGATCGCCTTTGAGTTTGACTTGAGGCGATCGCAATGCACTTGAATAGTCGTAGACGCACGGCTCGTCAGAAACCGGTTTTTTTTTACGAGAAGACGCCTTACAGCCCGCAGAAACTGCCAAAAACCCGGTTTCTCAAGTTATACCCAATCTTCTTGATCGCTTTTTTGCTTTCTATAAACTTCACCTTGGGCGTGAATTTTACGGGTTTGTTCGTAAAGAGTTTCTTCGGTATGATTCCATTGTTGCAGGACTTTTTTTAAGTCTGATTGAATATCTCTAGCGCCGGGAAAGCCTCGGTAGCGAATTATTAATCTTGCTAATTCCGATAAATTGTAGTCGGTTGCTTCTGAGGCTAATAAAGTATCGACGGTGGCTCGATCGCGCTTGTATTGCGGATGCTGCTGATCTTGAGTTTTTTCTACTGAATCCATATTAAGTAAGTGGGTATAAATAAACATTACATGGGAGCGGGCGGGTTTATGATATTATTAGTCTTAGGCTATTATGGTTGGTAAAACCCGCCCCTACAATTCAGATTCTTCTAAGATTGTTTTTGTGTTTAACTACATATTTATATTTCCCAATCATCAGAATACCAAAAACCTCGACTTCTTGAAAAAGTCAAGATTCTGATTAGAGTTTTGCTTGTGTTGTCCCTTCAGTCATCCCCAGAAATTTTTGTGTTTTTTCAGTAATACCAAATAGTCGATCGCCCTGACAAAAGATTTCCCAGGCGCGAATTCCCATAAAACCAATACCTGCAACCGCCAAGGGCATCGCTGCGGCACCTAAAAGCGCGGCAATCGGGGGAAATATCATGCACAGTGTTAACAGAATGCCAGTAACAACACCGCCAGCAATTCCAGCTTTGGCGGTGGCGGTGGCGACTTGTTCCACTAACTCTGACTGGGTAATTTTCCCTTCCACGCACAATAGCGAGTTTTCTAAGATAGAAAATATTAACTCAATTACTGCGGCGGCGATCGCCCCTTTCATTGCAGCCCCCACGATTTCCGCAACTGCTGCTTTAAACGCTGCATCCGCTAAAACTTGCTTAGCGACTGCTAATTCTGCAGCAGTCATGTCTTTACCACCGCGAGCACGATTCACCCAAAAATATTCAAAAATCCCGTTAGCAGCTTCGCTTGGGCCTCCATTGACGTGCGCTTGGATGTGACTCCAATCTTTATCTTGACAGAATTTGCGAATGGCTTCTGGCCCTTGGGCGCGAATTTGGGCGGGTATAGATTCAAATACTTTTGCTGCTTCTTGCACATTTCGCATTCCGTCACGCACCCCAGCCCTAGCAAATTTGAATTGCAGCTTTGTTGGCAGGTTCTCAAAACGGATGTTATGTGCTATTTTGAAAGCTTCTTGAGAGGCGATCGCCCCAGCACTAACCATTGAACTTGGCGCTGATTGTACCCACGCCGTTAATACAGTTGCACTTTCCTCAACTTTAGCAGCGACTTCGTTGGCTAAGTTTTGGGTGTCGGCAACAGTTTCTCGTACTTTAGCCGTTAGCAATTCGAGCAGATTCTGGTTAATTTCCATGTCGAGCCAGCTTGCATGGTTAATGATTGAATTATTCCGACTATAACATTCCTCTTCCACTAAGTCTTATTTTTTACTTAAATGCTTCTAACTCCGGCTGTAAATCTAGAGCTTTTTTCTGATAAAATAAACTTTCATTGATTCGCCCTTGCTGTTCCAAAATTTTGCCTAAATTCCAATAAGCTGGGGCTAAATCTGGTTGAATAGCAATAGCTTTGTGATAGTACATTATGGCATCATCTAGCCGCTCTTGTTTGTAAAACATACTGCCCAAATTAACATAGGCTTCGACAAAATTAGGGTCAAATTCGATCGCCTTTGAGTAGGCGCGAATTGCTGCGTCTATTTTGCCTTGGGCTTGCAGGATATTGCCTAGAGTTTTGTAGGCGGCGACGAAAGTGGGCTGCTTGCGAAGTGCTTGGTAACAGGAGGCGATCGCCTCTACATATTTCTGTTGCGCGTAATAAATTTCTGCTATCTTGCTGTGTACAACAGCCTCATCCGTCTTCAGGGCTAGTATTTTTTGATATTGAGCGATCGCCTCCTCAAGTTTTCCTGATTTCTGGAGGGTATCGCCTGCGGACAAATACTGCTCTGCTAACTCGGAATTTACAGTCATAGATTTTACTTTAAAAGCCGAGACTACTTTACCACAACTGTTAGTTAGCAAGCGCGATTTCTAGGAATATTCTGACTGTGTGATATTTTCAATTTGTTTGTGTACCGGAATGCGGAAAAAAATAGTATGATTATTTTGAACTAGCATCAATGCTAATTGCAGAGGAAATCTCATGGCATCACTAGCAGGAAAAGTGGCAATTGTGACTGGTGCATCGCGAGGAATTGGACGCGCGATCGCCCTCCGATTATCCCAAGAAGGCGCAGCGGTTGTCGTCAACTACGCCAGAGGCGCACAGCAGGCTAAAGATGTTGTGTCAGCGATTGAAGCATCGGGCGGCAAAGCATTAGCCGTGCAAGCCGATGTCAGTAAAACCGCAGAAATTCGCGATTTGTTCGATCGCACTCAGGAAACCTCTTCACAAATCGATATTTTAGTCAATAATGCAGGAGTAATTCTTTACAAACCTCTAGCCGAAGTTACCGAAGCAGAGTTTGATAATCTTTTTGCAATTAACGTCAAAGGCACGTTTTTTGCTTGTCAAGAAGCTGCTAAACGCATGGCGGAGGGAGGAAGAATTGTTAATTTTTCCAGTTCGACAACGGCGATGCTACTGCCAACTTACGGAGTTTACGTGGCGACAAAAGGCGCGGTGGAACAGCTAACTCGATCGCTGGCTAAGGAATTGGGCGATCGCCAAATTACAGTCAATGTAATTTCTCCTGGTCCAACAGATACAGAACTCTTTACAGTCGGCAAAACCGCCGAACAAATACAAAGATTTACCCAAATGACTGCTTTGGGAAGACTCGGAAAAGTTGAAGATATTGCCGAGATGACCAAGAATTTCAAAGGTGGTACCCGCCACGTGATTTATCCGTGGAATCAATCCAAAATCTAAAATCTAAAATCCTCAAGAAAGAGCATTTATCCGTGGGGTCAATCTAAAATCTAAAATCTAAAATCTAAAATCGATTGACGGCTTTTTTGTGCAGCGAACAAGCCCGGTGGATTACCGGACAAAATATCCGCGTTAACGGCGGCCTTGCTTAAAGTAACGGGGGGCGCGTTTATGAAGATTAAAAACATCAGGAGAAAACAACAGTGAAAGCTGCTTACTACGAACAAATCGGCAACGCCAAAGATGTCCTCAAAATTGGCGAAATGGATGTTCCCGAATTGGGTGCAGGTGAAGTGCTGATTAAAGTACACGCATCCGGCATTAACCCCTCCGATGTCAAGCAGCGCAGCGGTTGGGGCGGACTCAAAATGCGACACCAGCGAGTCATTCCCCACAACGACGGTGCAGGAATAATTGAATCAGTAGGAGAAAGCGTGCCGCCGTCACGAATTGGCGAACGTGTTTGGATTTATGAAGCTACAGTGGCCCGCCGATTGGGTACGGCGGCGGAATATGTGGTTGTACCCAGCGAACAAGCGGTTTTTCTGCCAGATAATACAGAATTTGTAGAAGGTGCTTGTTTGGGAGTACCCGCAATGACAGCTCACAATTGCGTTTTTAAAGATGGTGCTGTTACGGGGAAAACAATATTAGTTACGGGCGGCGCGGGTGCTGTGGGAAATTATGCGATTCAATTAGCCAAATGGGGCGGAGCAACTGTAATTGCGACTGTAAGTTCGGCGGAAAAAGCAGAAATTGCCAGAGCTGCCGGAGCGGATTATATTGTCAATTACAAAGCCGAAGATGTGGCGGCGCGCATCAAAGAAATTACGAAAGGGGAAGGAGTCGATCGCGCAATTGAAGTTGACTTTGCTAGCAATTTGGAAACTAATTTAAAAGCGCTCAAACGCAACGGCACGCTCGCCACCTATGCTTCGGATTCGGATGTAACGCCTCAAATTCCAGTGTACTCCTTAATTTACAAAAATCTTACCGTACATTACGTGCTAGTTTATATGATCGACAAAGCAGCGCATCAACAAGCTGCAGAAGATATTACAACTTGTTTAAAAGCAGGAGTTTTGCGCCACGTTATTGCTGGTCGGTTTGCTTTAGACGAGATTGCCGCCGCCCACGAAATGCAGGAAAGCGGAAAGGCGATCGGGAATTTGGTTTTAGTCATTAGTCATTAGTTATTAGTTATGAGTTATTAGTCATTAGTTGTTAGTCATTAGTCATTACTTATTAGTCAGTGGTTATATCATGTCCGGTCGAGCGACCGCGATTTTTGTAGGGGGATTCACCAACAATACCTGCCAATAATTGACTATCTCAAAAACCCGCCCCGACCGGGATATTATGGTTAATCGATCGGACATGATATTATATGATGTCCGGCGATCTAAGCATCATAAGTTTGTAGTGAGGAAGAAGAGTCCTTTGTTAAAGCTTTTAGCTAATAAAGACTAAAGTCATTACTACAAACGACTTTTATTATGGGTAATTTACCCCAAATGATATTATTTTTTATTTCTAACTGAGAAAGGTTATATATGAAGGTTGATATCAAATCCGTTAGCATCGGAATAGTAAATTAGAGTTCACTGTTCACTGTCAACAGTCAACAGTCAACCGTCAACATCATTGGGGTGTAACCGGAAATGATATGACCTAAGAAAAAGACAGCCACACCACCCAATCAGAGTTTGTTGAGACTGTCCTTTCTTAAAAGTGTATATCTAACTCCGGCCGATCGCCAAAATCAAGGAGACAGCCGCCAGACCTTAATCGTGTCGTCAAAACTGCCGCTGATCAGAGTTTTGTCCTGAGGATTAAAAGCCAATTCCACCCAAGTAGAATGACCCTTCAGAGTACCCGCCATTTCGCCGGAACCCATCCGCCACAGCTTGATAGTCCCGCTCAAATCGGCGCTGGCGAGCTTGTCTCCGTCGGGACTGAAAGCCAAGGACTTAACCTTGTCAGAATGGCCGATCAAAGTCTGCTGCAGAGAACCGTTGGCGTGCCGGGACTGATTGTTGGGGCTGATATCCCACAACTTCACCGTCTTGTCCCAACTGCCACTGGCGAGAGTTTGACCGTCCGGGCTGATGGCCAGAGACCAAACCCCCTCGGAATGACCCCAAAGAGTTTCTTTCAATTCCCCAGTCTGCCAGTTCCACAGGTTGATCTTACCGTCGCTGCTGCCGATCGCCAAAGTTTGTCGATCGGGACTGAAAGCCACCGACTGCACCTCGTCAAAAACCCGCTTGAGAGTTTCCAACTCGACCCCGCTTGCAACTTCCCACAGCTTCAAAGTTTTGTCCTTACCGACACTGGCCAGCTTGTCTCCGTCGGGACTGAAAACCACCGAGAACACCCCGTCTGTGTGTCCGTCCAAAGTCCGAATTAACTTGCCCGAATAGAAATTCCACAATTTAATCGTACCGTCAACGCCGCCGCTGGCGATCGTCCTGCCGTCGGGACTGACGGCCACCGACCACACCGGCCCCAAATGTCCTGCTAAAACCTTGAGCAGCTTGCCCTGACGCTTGTGCAGCAGGTGAATTGTGCCGTCGTTGTTGCCGCTGACAATCACGCGACCGTTGGGAGCGACTGCTACCGCCCAAACCGGATTTTTGTCTTGATCCGCCAGAGTTCGCACTGCGGGCTCTGACGGCGATGCCTCACCCCTGAAATCCTGCATCGGGGGCGGATTGAACCGAATTTCGGGAATGCTAGAAACAGGCTCAGAAGAAGTGAAAGCTTGCGGTGCAGGAGATGGCAAGCGAGAACCCAGCACTACGGACAGCAGGGCAACCGTACTTGCTCCCCACACGGCCAAAGTCCACTTGGGTTTGCCGAGAATCACGTCTACCGGTGCCGGGCCGTATTTCATGTCTGTGAGAATTGCCTGGGTCGAGCGATAGCGTTTTGATGGTTCTCGCTGCACCATTTTATCCAGGATGCGGCCGAGTCGCGCCGAAACTGGTACTTTCAAATAATGCCTCCATGCCCAAGTGTCGGCTTTGATGTCAAACAAATCAAAGGGAGACATTCCCGTTAACAAGTGAATGCAAGTGACGCCCAAACTGTAGATGTCGCTGCTTTTAATCGCTTGACCTTTAATTTGTTCCGGGGCCGCGTATTCGGCAGAACCCATCGCAGTTTCTGTTTTGAGCGGTCCGCTGTTGGCAGGAATTGCCGCGCCGAAATCCACTAAAACTAGCCCTCGACCACCTTCCCCGGACACCGAATGCAGAGGTTCTCGGACTGCCAAAGCTGGGGATGCTTGGGGAGATTTGCGGTGAATAATATTGGACGGTTTGATATCTCGGTGAATCAGTTGATTGTCGTGAACAAATTGCAGGACTGGCAACAATTCGCTCAGCAGATACCAAATTTGAATTTCTTTAAGAACACCTTTTTCGGAAAGCCGATCGGCTAAATTGAGGCCTTCGATGTATTCTTGCACTAAATACTGGCAGCCTTCGACTTCAAAAAATGCCAGCAGTTTCGGTATTTGAGGATGTTTCCCCAACTCGTCGAGCCGCTCGGCTGAGCCTAGAAATGTCCGGTTTAGCTGGTGAGGACCGTCTGCAGCCCAGGATGAGCCGCAGAACTGTTGAATGACGCAGCGGGGTTGCGAAGGTTGGTCTTCATCGACACCTAAGAAGGTACGGCAACTGAGACTTTGACCGAGGGTGTGAAAGACTCGGTAGCGACCTTTTAGCAGCAAGTTCGACTCGCAACTTTTGCAGATTGTCGCGCGATCGAGATTTTGGGGGTTGTGGCAATGGGGATTGGTGCAGTAACTCATTTGTCTTTCCGCTGGAGACCCCCGTCCGAGATACAAAGCTGGTGGGGGAGGAAAGCGGGGCGGTGCGTGCCGCTTCCTGTGGACAAATTAAATAATTGGAATCTTTGCTTTATGATAATTGTTTCCTAGATTTTCGCCACAATGGCTTCGGTTTACGCGCGTAAATAATTGCTGACTTTCCTGCGAGCGAGGTTTAATAGGTCTATCGATTGCTCGAGCGAGCGGTTCGATTCGCTGTTACCGAATTACGTTATACTGTCATTGCGAATACTTTCAGGGCGATCGCAAGCATTGCCAAAGCAATGGCGACGCATTGCCAAATATCCGCGATTCTTTGTTCTATGGAGTCAATCTCAAACCTCAAATCTCAAATCGACTAACAGATTAAAACTTAAGCAACTTTCGCCCAACTAACTACTAACTTTTAACTATTACTTATGCCCTTAATTCGCGTTTCCAAACCTTGGGAAATTCTCGAACCCCAAATTACCCCAGAAACAGCCTTTCTCAACCGCCGCCGCTTCATGACAAATTTAATTGGCGCCGGCGTGACTGCTTCGCTGCTGCCGCTGACCGGCTGCCAAAGCAATGCGAGCTCAAAAACTGCTTTGGATCAAAGCTCAACCCAAGCATATGCGGGATTGAGCCGGAATCCGGCCTTTGCCAAAGTCGATCGAGAGATTACCGACGAAGCCTTAGCTACAAAATACAACAATTTTTACGAATACGGCGGCACAAAATCTATTTGGCAAGCAGCTCAAGCTTTGCCAACAGAAAACTGGAAAGTAGAAGTAGGCGGTTTAGTAAAAAATCCCCGAACTTATGATATTGACGACCTCGAAAAGAAATTTCCGATCGAAGAACGAGTTTATCGATTTCGCTGTGTAGAAGCCTGGGCGATGGTAGTTCCTTGGGTCGGATTTCCCATGAAATTACTCATGGCTGATGTCGAACCGCAATCGAAAGCGAAATTCGTTCGCTTCACCTCATTTTACGACCCCAAAATAACTCCCGGCCCCGGTTTGATGTCGCAATTTTATCCTTGGCCTTATACCGAAGGTCTGCGAATTGAAGAAATGGCCAACGATTTAGCTTTTTTTGCCACAGGCTTGTATGGCAGAAGGCTACCAAAACAAAATGGTGCGCCCCTGCGGCAAGTGATTCCTTGGAAATACGGTTTTAAGGGTGCAAAGTCGATCGTCAAAATTGAATTTGTAGAAAAACAGCCCGCCACTTTTTGGAATACAATCGGCCCCAACGAATACGCCTTTGAAGCAAATGTCGAACCCGACAAACCGCACCCGAGATGGTCGCAGGCCAGCGAACGGATAGTCGGCCCCGGTAACAGTTGGTCCTGGGAAACTCGCCCAACTTTGCCCTATAACGGTTACGGCGAATATGTGGCGAGTTTGTACAGTTAATTGACGGATTTCCCCTCGTTTCTAGGCTCTGCCTTTGTACAGTTAATTGACGGATTTCCCCTCCCTCGTTCCCCTCGTTTCTAGGCTCTGCCTAGGAACGCATATCCGGAGGCTCTGCCTCCTTATTCCCGCGAGGCAGAGCCTCGGGTTCAGGCATTCCCAGGCAGAGCCTGGGAACGAGAAAAGAAACTCCACGCTCCGATCCTTTACTACGAGTGACACCAGAACTTTAGGAGGTAAAAAAATGCAATTGTGGCATCCACTTCAGTTAATCCCCGGTGGTTTAACTCATTGGCTAGTATTGGGACTGTTGGTTGCTATCTCTTTGGGATTGGCACTAAAGACAAACCACAGATCGCTCAAAACCCCTGGTAAAGCTCCCTGGGGTATTCTTTCTCTTGAATTTGCAGGCAATGAAGAGAAAGCTAGCGCAATTATTGCCTCTTGGCAGAAGACGGGAGCATCCAACAATGCTTTAACCAGCCTGTATTGGGATAATTTTTTTCTAGTGGTTTATTCAACGACGATCGCTTTAGGCTGTATGATGGCTGCTGATAGCCTGCACGCGCCTGGAACTTTGGAGTACAACTTAGCGATTCTACTGGCTTGGGCGCAATGGCTGGCAGCGGTACTCGATCGAACAGAAAATTTCGCGCTTGAGAAAATGCTTCGCGGTGCTGTAAAAAGTCCCTGGCCTCAGATCGCTTGGTGGTGTGCTGTACCCAAGTTCATCATCATTTCTGCAGGACTAGGCTATGTAGCGATCGCATTCATTCTCTGGCTGGTTGCTCTCCTAAAAACCTAAAGCCAAATACTTCCCGCAGGTGACGCAATGCCTAATATCCGAGCGAATCAGGCATTCCCAGGCAGAGCCTGGAAGAAAAACAACCTCCTATTTTCTGCGAGGCAGAGCCTCGGATTCAGGCATTCCCAGGCAGAGCCTGGAAGAAAAACAACCTCCTATTATCCTCTATAATAAAAATTGATGAAGCTACCAAGGAATTGTTAAATGGTAACAACAACATCAACTCCCATCGAGCAGCAAACTACCCCAGAAAACCGAGTTATTTTAAAAGGTGTCAGTTGGTCAACTTTTAAAGCATTGCTGGCAGATGTTGGGGACGATAGAGCTTGGAGAATTGCTTACGATAGAGGATTATTAGAAATCAGGATGCCACATCTAGAACATGAACTTCCCAAAGGACTGATAGAAAGCTTTATTGAAGCTACAGCAGACGAACTAGAAATCGAAGTGATGAAAGCTGGTTCTCTGACTCTCGAACGGGAAGATTTAACTCGTGTTGTCGAACCTGATACTTGTTTCTACATTCAAAATGAAGCCAGCGTCAGAGGTAAAAGAGATATCAACCTCCCAGAGGATTTGCCGCCTGATTTAGCAATAGAGTCGGATTACACGAATTCTTCAGTTAATAAAGATTCCATATATGCTGCTCTTGGTGTTCCCGAACTTTGGAGGTATCGGCGGGAATCTCTGCAAGTTTATCAACTCGTAGAGGGAAAATATGAAAAGTGCGAGATCAGTTTAGCTTTTCCCTTTTTACCCGTTGCCGAAATTCCCGGTTTCATCGAACAAAGCAGAACAGTCGGACAGCGTGCGGCTGTGCGTTTGTTTCGGCAAAGAATTAGAGAGATTTTGCCGATTCAAAGTTAACGCAAAAATCAGACTTACTCTAATCGACTACAATAAAAATTGATGAAGCTCCCAAGGAATTGTTAAATGGTAACAACATCAACTCCCATCGAGCAGCAAACTACCCCAGAAAACCGAGTTATTTTAAAAGGTGTCAGTTGGTCAACTTTTAAAGCATTGCTGGCAGATGTTGGGGACAATAGAGCTTGGAGAATTGCTTACGATGAAGGAGTATTAGAAATCAGGATGCCGCTGGAAGAACACGAAGAACCCAAACGACTGATAGAAAGCTTTGTGGAAGCCCTTGTAGATGAGCTGGAAATTGAACTTAGGAGTCTTGGTTCGCTGACTCTTGAACGAGAAGATTTAACTCGTGCTGTAGAACCTGATTCCTGTTTCTACATTCAAAATGAATCTTTAGTTAGAGGCAGAAATATCAATTTGCCAAATGACCCGCCGCCGGATTTAGCTATCGAGTCGGATTACACAAATTCATCTGTGAATAAGTTTACAATTTATGCTGCAATTGGCGTGCCCGAAATTTGGAGGTATCGCCGGGAATCTCTGCAAGTTTATCAACTGGTAGAAGGGAAATATGAAGTGTGCAAGATCAGTTTAGCTTTTCCCTTTTTACCCGTTGCCGAAATTCCTGGTTTCATCGAACAAAGCAGAACAGTCGGACAGCGTGCGGCAGTGCGTTTGTTTCGGCAAAGAATTAGAGAGATTTTACTCAGTCAAAGTTAACAATAAAATCCAACTTACTGTAGTTAAAAAACTAGCAAGTTCATTTAAATTATATCAGCGTTCATCAGCGTTCATCCGCGGTTAAAAAAATCTTTAATTCCGAACAAAAAATCAACGAACAAACTCCTGCACTCTCTGCCAAACTCGCTCCAATAAATCTGGCGTGCTAACATCAAACCATTCAATTTCAGGATAAGCTCGAAACCAAGTCCGCTGTCTCTTCGCAAATTGCCGCGTGTGCAAAATTGTTAATTCTTTGGCTTCTTCAAGCTTAATGTCGCCCGCCAAATATTGTTTCATTTCCTGATAGCCCAGCGTGTTCAACAGTGGCAAATCGCAGCCGTATTTTTTACACAAATATTCTACTTCAGCGATCCAACCGCGTTCTAACATTTGTTCGGTGCGCTGTTCGATCCGATCGACCAAAACATCGATATCGCAATCCAACCCAATTTGTAAAATAGGATAATTGGGAGGATTTTCGCCCTGCTGTTCGGAAATAGGGCGACCGGTCGCATAAAATACTTCCAGCGCTCTTAAAGTTCTTACTGGGTCATTGACGTGAATTTTCTCAGCAGCAGAGCGATCGACCTGCTGCAACATCGCGTAACATAGAGATTGTCCGAGCTGGGCAAGTTGCGATCGCAATTCGGGCATGGGTGCTACCCTGGGAATTTTCAAACCCCTGACTACAGACTTAATATATAAGCCCGTCCCTCCCACCAACAACAGGGGGGGAGAAACAGGAAAATCGACAGCAGCAATTAAATTTTGAGCTTGTTGCTGGTAATCTGCCAGTGTCATTGTTTCTGTCGGATCGCAGATGTCAATTAAGTGATGCGGTACACAAGTGCGATCGACCGCCGTCGGTTTTGCCGTTCCGATGTCAAATTCGCGGTACACTTGACGGGAGTCCGCACTCAGGATCGAGGATTGCAGTCGCCCCGCCAAAGCCAAAGCCACTCCCGACTTCCCCGTCGCCGTCGCCCCGCAAATCGTAATTAATTTAGGCATAATCTGTCGCACATTTCCCTATAAAAACTCTCCAATCCTCTCCTATCCATGCTTTCCCCTCTGTCCCTCCACTGATTCACCGCGCCAGGCCCGCCAGAGTCGCTAAGTAATCTCAAAACTAATCCCCTCCCTCCCCCCAATAAATTTCCATTCAGAAAGCCCTAGCATCGCGTTTAACGGTTTTGTGCTATAATTTTAGAAGTTTTCCTATTTTAGAAGCTTTTGGGGCTTTAGACCTCATTATTGGAGCTATTTTTGTATGACCAGCAGCTACAGCGCCGACCAAATTCAAGTTCTCGAAGGTCTCGAAGCAGTCCGTAAACGACCGGGGATGTACATAGGTACCACCGGCCCGCGAGGACTCCACCATCTAGTTTACGAGGTTGTGGACAATTCCATAGATGAGGCGCTGGCTGGCCACTGCACTCACATCGAGGTTGACTTCAACGCAGACGGTTCAGTTACTGTCACAGATGACGGTAGGGGCATTCCCACCGGCATCGTTTCCAAGACTGGCAAATCGGGAATAGAAACCGTCATGACTGTACTTCACGCCGGCGGCAAGTTTGGCGGCGGCGGTTACAAGGTTTCTGGAGGGTTGCACGGTGTAGGTATTTCGGTTGTTAACGCGCTTTCGGAGTGGGTAGAGGTTAGGGTTTGGCGCGACCAAAAAGAACATTTGCAGCGCTACGAAAGAGGCTTCCCCGTCAGCGAACTTCAGGCAAAGCCCAGCAAAGGAAATCGCACCGGTACTTCAGTTTCTTTCTTGCCAGACTCTCAGATATTTAGCACTGGCATTGAGTTCGATTATGCTACGGTTGCCGGACGCTTGCGAGAATTGGCTTATTTGAATGCGGGGGTGAAAATTACCTTTGGCGATCGCCGCTTGGCATTGCTCAAAAGTAGCGAACCGCATATCGAAACTTATTGTTACGAGGGTGGCATCAAGGAATATGTCACCTACATGAACCGCGAAAAGCAGCCCTTGCACGAAGAAGTGATCTACGTGCAAGGAGAACGCAACAACGTGCAAATAGAAGTATCTTTGCAGTGGTGTGTCGATGCTTTTAGCGACAACGTTCTAGGTTTTGCTAACAACATTCGGACGATCGACGGAGGCACCCACTTAGAAGGTTTGAAGGCAGTTTTGACGCGGACGATGAATTCGATCGCCCGCAAGCGCAACAAAATCAAAGAAAACGAGCCCAACCTCGCCGGCGAAAACGTTCGCGAAGGTTTGACTGCAGTGATTTCGGTCAAAGTTCCAGATCCGGAATTTGAAGGCCAAACTAAAACCAAGCTAGGCAATACAGAAGTTCGGGGAATTGTCGATTCCTTGGTAGGCGAAGTATTGACAGAATATTTGGAGTTTCGCCCCCAAGTAGCGGACGCTATTTTGGAAAAAGCAATTCAGGCATTTAAGGCCGCTGAAGCCGCCCGCCGTGCCCGCGATTTAGTGCGCCGAAAATCCGTCTTAGAGTCCTCTCCTTTGCCTGGAAAATTAGCGGACTGTAGTTCCAGAGACCCCGCCCTGTCTGAGATCTACCTGGTGGAGGGTGATTCTGCAGGCGGATCGGCAAAACAAGGGCGCGATCGTCAATTCCAAGCAATCCTCCCTTTGCGCGGTAAAATTCTCAACATTGAGAAAACCGACGACGCCAAAATCTACAAAAATAACGAAATTCAGTCGTTAATTACAGCCCTGGGTTTGGGCATCAAAGGCGAAGAATTCGATCCGGCGCAATTGCGGTATCACCACATCGTTATTATGACTGACGCTGACGTAGATGGTGCCCACATCCGCACCCTGTTGCTGACTTTCTTCTACCGCTATCAGCGCGCACTTGTAGAACAAGGTTACATCTATATTGCTTGTCCTCCTCTGTATAAAGTGGAACGGGGACGCAATCATTACTACTGTTACAGCGATCGCGAAATGAACAATCTCATCCGCAATGAATTTCCGGCGAATGCTAACTACACCATTCAGCGGTTCAAAGGTTTGGGCGAAATGATGCCGACACAGTTGTGGGATACGACGATGAACCCAGAAACTCGGACGCTGAAACGGGTGGAAATTGAAGACGCGGCAGAGGCCGATCGCATCTTTACGATCTTAATGGGCGATCGTGTCGCCCCCCGCCGCGAATTCATCGAAACCTACGGCCCCAAACTCAACCTCCTCGACTTGGACATCTAAATTAGTCAGCAGTCAGCAGTCATTAGTCATTAGTCAGTAGTCATTCGCTAACAGCCAAGGACTAAGGACTAATGACTCAACTGTTTGTGCCTTCTACCTTCGGATGCCTTCTGCTGAGTCTAAGTTTTGTTATAAAAATTAATACAATCTCTCATCAAATCGATCTAAGGTAAATGCTTAGGTAAATTTGAGATTTTTGGCGAGTGGATCGACCATCACAAAAATAGAAGGTTGGACAATATAGCGTCAACAACCCAGGTCTAAAGACATTGGGCTTCTAGCCTCAGACTTAAACCACTGTTGACCAGACTCAGTACCTGGGTACTACGTTAACGGTAAGAGTTAAAGACCTACCAGGTAATGCTCAGCTAGTTCCTGCAACCGCGAAATTTAGGATTAAACAGACTTATGGGGTTAAATAAGTTTCCTAGATCGAGTACCGGCCGTTAACTAAGGTGCAAGCTAACATCACCCCTCTCAATTAGCCTCGAAAGAGCAAACATTATGGGTGAGCCGGTTGCAAAATTTGAGATGGTAATTTCGATGCACGATCGCGTACCCGAAGTATCCCATCGCTCGTACATTACATTCATTACACCCAATCTAGCAATCCTCGTGTAATGGAAAGATTCACGGCGGTTTCAACCGCCAGGCCGTTTCCTTCTCAGGTCTAAAGACGCTGAGTTTCCCACTTACCTAATTTTTTTATGAGCATCAATTTAGCGACCAAATTGCGTGAGGGAACGAAAAAGTCCCACACAATGGCAGAAAACGTCGGTTTTGTCAAGTGTTTTTTAAAAGGCGTTGTAGAAAAAACTTCTTACCGGAAGTTAGTAGGAAACCTCTACTTTGTCTACTCGGCAATGGAAGAGGAAATGGAACGCCAAAAGCAGCATCCGGTTGTTTCAAAAATTTACTTTTCTCAGTTGAATCGGAAACAAAGCTTAGAGCAAGATTTATTTTACTACTACGGTGCCAGTTGGCGCGAACAAGTAGCCCCATCACCAGCAGCCAAAGCCTACGTCGAGCGGATTCGCGAGATATCGGCGACCGCACCGGAACTGTTAGTAGCTCACTCTTACACACGCTACCTTGGCGATTTATCCGGCGGACAAATCCTTAAGGGAATTGCCCAGCGGGGGATGAATCTTTCCGAGGGAGAAGGCATTGCTTTCTATGAATTCCAGGATATTCCTGATGAAAAAGAATTCAAAGCTAACTACCGTCAGGCAATGAATGAACTGCCGATTGACGAAGCAACAGCACAGCGAATTGTTGACGAAGCTAATGCAGCTTTTGGCATGAACATGAAGATGTTCATGGAGTTAGAAGGGAATTTGATTAAAGCAGTCGGTCAGATGCTTTTCAATAGCCTGACCCGGAAGCGCGGCGGCGGCAGTACCGAATTGGCTACTGCTGATTGAGCCAACACCCATTGGCAATAATTTGAGCCTCGTTTAAGAGGAAAAACTTAAATCCTGGGGGTTTGATGGCTGCTTTTACAGTCACCAAAGCTCCGGGATTTTGCATGGCGGGCGAGAGACTTTGTAACTCACAACTCCCCACTCACAACTTCTAACTCATAACTCATAACAATTCTGAAAATGGTCTTGCTGAATACAGGTATGAATTCAAAATTTCCCAATTGCTATGAGCCCGCTTGAGGGTGAGTTTTGTAACTGCAAGCGAAAAGTTGATTGATACCGTGAATTAACAACGCCTTGAAGTGTTATTTTTTGGCGATCGCACTAGAATTTTACCATACCCTAATTGAGCAGAGCCACTTAAGGAAGCTGTAGTGGCTCAAAAGTCCTTGCCAGAAAAATCTCAAATCTCGTCACCGCCCTCGGCGCCTCCCTCAAATCCCAATCCTCGCTACCGATAATAGATAGCTATAGTCAATCCACCCTTACCCAAGAACCGCACCAATATCTCATGGAATGGTTGTGTGCTAGGAAAGATGAGTGCTCGGTATTTCGGCAAAGCTCACTTCATTTGGGATGACACTCAGCAGAGGGAACGAGGGATGTTTACCGCGTTGCCACACACCTAGCAGGAGGGATGCTCTCTCCCGGCCCTCCATTTGTTCAAATCCCGTTAAATCGCAGCCTCATCAGCAATTACTTCAGATTCAATAGTCTTATTTTTAGCTAAATATGTCATTTTTTATGACACTGTGGAAACCCTCGACTGTCATAATAATCTGGACTTCCCCCGTACAAATGTAATAAAATATCTAAAACATTTACCAATTATAGGTTTCAATTGTTGAGTAAAAAAACTGTACCCAAGTTAAAGCAATAGCCGTTTTGGCGATCGCGCAGAACGCAATAGATCAATATAATTGGCGTAAGCTTGCAGGCGTGAATAACCTACATGGCTACAGAAATTTTACTCAACAATGGAAACTTTTGCACTGATAGGCTTTTGATCCTATGTAAGTATATTTGCAGGGGGAAGTCCAGAATAATAGTCGTCAATTATTTATTGAGGCAAAAAAACTCTCAAAGCAAGTTTTCTAATCAAAATAGTTTGGGGTATGTTAAAAAAAAAAAATATAGAATAAAATCTCTTCAAATTTGATATTAGTAGAAGTTATAATAGATAATATTTGTTCATTTTAATTGAAATTCCGAGGTCTTCCTATGACAACCGACCTTTCAACTATAACGTTTACCAACCAAGCTGATATTGTCCCTATGTCTGGCCAGGATGACATAGTCAATACTGGTATCGCTAATACTCTTGCTGGCAACGACACAATCACTGGCATTGGGCTCGGAGCCAACCCTTACACCCCCAAAAGTGGATACGGCATTTTCAACTCCGGCACGTTGAATACGGCCGAGGGTAACGACATAATTACTGGCACTGCGCGCTTCAACTTTTTCAACCCCAGCCCTGCGAGTGGATACGGCATTTACAACACCGGCACGTTCAATACGGCCGAGGATAACGACATAATTACTGCCAGGGGGGAGCGCGGTGGCATTTACAACACCAGCACGTTGAATACGGCCGAGGGTAACGACATAATTACTGCCACGGGGGACTATTCCCGGGGCATTTACAACACCGGCACGTTCGATACGGCCGAGGGTAACGACATAATTACTGCCACGGGGGGGTTCTCAGGGGTAGACGGCATTTACAACACCGGCACGTTCAATACAGGCCAGGGTAACGACATAATTACTGCCAAGGGGAAGTTTCGCGGCATTGACAATTCTGGCAAGTTAAATACCGCTGATGGTAATGACGAAATCACTGGCATTGCCAGCAGCTTCGAGGGAATCAAAATCGCTGATGGTAGCATCCTCGATACTGGAGGCGGCAACGACAGAATCAGCGGTAAGAGCAACATCGGTACCGGCATCTACAATGGCTCCATCACTTTCAATACTGGTGATGGTAATGACACGATCGAGGGCACCGCATATTATATCGGCATCTACAACACAGGACTTATAAATACCGGCAATGGAAAAGACACAATCATTGCTAATGCTAATTATTTGGGCCGTAGTCTCTCCAACTCTTCCACCATCGATACAGGTGATGGTGAGGACATAATAACTGCCAGTGGTGGCATTAGGAACAACGGTACCATTGATACCGGTGATGGTGACGACATAATAACTGGCATTCGTGGCTTTGACGAAGATGACGACATAAATGGCATTTCCAACAAAGGTACCATTGATACTGGTAATGGTAACGACTCTATCATTGCCGAGGGCTTGTCTATCGGTACCGACGGCACCATTAATACTGGTGATGGTAAGGACATAATCACTAGCAGTAAGGGCATCGAAAACCTCGGTACGATTAATACTGGTAATGGCGCAGACTTCCTCATTGCCAATGGAGGATTTAAGGGTCTGGGCAGCGTGTTTTTAGAAAATGGTAAAGACTATCTCAATGGTTTTGGTACGGGTAAATTTAATGGTGGAAACAATGAAGACACACTCGAATTAAGTTCAGGAAGTTATACCGTTGGAATATCGGGGACAACGGTAAGCTTTACTAAGAGTGGGGTTATTATGATAACTTCCGAGTTTGAAAAACTCATAGCTGGTAGCACAACGTATAACTTTACCAGTTTGACCGACGGTCAGACAATTGTTGTCGCCTAGTAGTCTATTTGAGAAGTACGGGACAGCTAGTCTGGAAGAATTGCAGCTTGAGCTTTGGTGATGGGGCGATCCTTGTTTGTCTATATTTTGGCACCTTGATACCTCTGTTTCTGCTTACGACAATCGGGCCGAGGCTTTGCGAGCGCGATCGCCCATTTTACGAGTTACTCGATTGCAACTACTTTTGCTGTTAATGATGAGCGTAAATAGTTCGACACAGCCCGTCAAGCCTGTGGTACTTTCAGGGTGTGAATGAGGCTATGTAAGAGTTACAGACATTAATTTACTGTAGGATTGAGTGGGTATCCGTTTCGTGTCAAAGCGTTGCTGAATAAGGCTATGAATTCAAGATTTCCCAATTGCTATGAGCCCGCTTGAGGGTGAGTTTTGTAACTGCAAGCGAAAAGTTGATTCCTACCGTGAATCAACAACGCCCTGAAGTGTTATTTTTTGCCGATCGCACTAGAATTTTACCATAGCCTAATTCAGCAGAGCCAGTTAAGGAAGTTGTACTGGCTCAAAGGTTCTTGTCAGAAAAATCTCAAATCTCGTCACCGCCAGAGTCCCCTCCCTCAAATCCAAATCCTCGCTACGGATAATAGATAGCTACCATCAATCCACCCTTACCCAACAACAGCACCAATATCTCATGGAATGGTTGTGTGCTAAGAAAGATGAGTGCTCGGTATTTCGGCAAAGCTGACTTGATTTGGGATGACGGTCCCGACAGGGAACGAGGGATGTTTACCCCTTTGCCACACACCTAGCAGGAGGGAGGCTCTGTTTGGGCTTGAAATTTGTTCAAATCCCGTTAAATCGCAGCCTCATCAGCCATTACTTCAGATTGAAAACTCTGATTTTTAGCTGAATATGTCATTTTTTATGACAGTGTTGAAACCCTCCACTGTCATAATAGTCGTCAAGTATTTATTTAGGCGAAAAAAGTCTCAAAGCAAGTTTTCTAATCAAAAGAGTTTTGGGTATGTTAAGAAATTAAACAATACAGAATAAAATCTCGTAAAATTTGATATTAGTAGAAGTTATAATAGATAATATTTGTTCATTTTAATTGTAATACCGAGGTCTTCCTATGACAATCGACCTTTCAACTATAACGTTTACCAACGGAGCTGATATTGTCCCTGTGTCTGGCTACGATACCATAGTCAATCCTGGTATCGCTAATACTCTTGATGGCAACGACACAATCAATGGCAGTGGGTCCTACGACTTTTTCAGCCCCAGCCCTCCGAATGGATACGGCATTTACAACACCGGCACGTTGAATACGGCCGAGGGTAACGACATAATTAAGGGCAGTGGGGGCTATTCCGGCAGTGGCATTTACAACACCGGCACGTTGAATACGGCCGAGGGTAACGACATAATTACTGCCACGGGGAACTCTTCCCCGGTCATAGTCAACACCGGCACATTCGATACGGCCGAGGGTAACGACATAATTACTGCCACGGGGTCGTTGAGAGGGGGAGACAGCATTATCAACACCGGCACGTTCAATACGGGCGGGGGTGACGACATAATTACTGCCACCGCGAAGTTTCGCGGCATTAACAATTCTTCTGGCAAGTTCAATACCGGTGATGGTAACGACGAAATCACTGGCATTGCCAGCAGCTTCGAGGGAATCAAAATCGCTGATGGTAGCACTTTCGATACTGGAAACGGCAACGACAAAATCAGTGGTAAGAGCAACATCGGTACCGGCATCTATAATAGCTCCATCACTTTCAATACTGGTGATGGTAATGACACGATCGATGGCAACGGATATTATTCCGGCCTCTACAACAACGGACATATAAATACCGGCAATGGAAAAGACACAATCATTGCTAATGCTACATATGGCTATGGTCTCTCCAACTCTTCCACCATCGATACTGGTGATGATGAGGACATAATAACTGGTAGTGGTGGCATTAGGAACGACGGTACCATTAAGACCGGTGATGGTGACGACATAATAACTGGCATTCCTGCCTTTTCCTATTGGGGTAGCGAGATAACTGGCATTGACAACAAAGGTACCATTGATACTGGTAATGGTAACGACCTTATCATTGCCAATGGCTTGTTTATCGGTACCGACGGCACCCTTAAGACTGGTGATGGTAAGGACATAATCACTAGCATTAAGGTCATCGAAAACCTCGGTAAGATCAATACTGGTAATGGCGCCGACTTCATCCTAGCCAATGGAGGCTTTAAAGGCCTGGGCAGCGTGTTTTTAGAAAATGGTAAAGACTATCTCAATGGTTTTGGTACGGGTAAATTTAATGGTGGAAACAATGAAGACACACTCGAATTAAGTTCAGGAAGTTATACCGTTGGAATATCGGGGACAACGGTAAGCTTTACTAAGAGTGGGGTTATTATGATAACTTCCGAGTTTGAAAAACTCATAGCTGGTAGCACAACGTATAACTTTACCAGTTTGACCGACGGTCAGACAATTGTTGTCGCCTAGTAGTCTATTTGAGAAGTACGGGACAGCTAGTCTGGAAGAATTGCAGCTTGAGCTTTGGTGATGGGGTGATGCTTGTTGGTCTATATTTGGGAAGGGAGATGCCTTTGTTTCTGCTTACTACAATCGGGCCCAGGCTTTGCGATCGCGATCGCCCATTTTACGAGTTACTCGATTGCAACTACTTTTGCTGTTAACGATGAGCGTAAATAGTTCGACACAGCCCGTCAAGCCTGTGGTATTCCCACGGTGTGAATGGGGCTATGTAAGAGTTACAGACATTAATGTACTGTCGGATTGAATGGGTATCCGTTTCGTGTCAAAGCGTTGCTGAATTAGGGTATGAATTCAAGATTTCCCAATTGCTATCAGCCCGCTTGAGGGTGAGTTTTGTAACTGCAAGCGAAAAGTTGATTGATGCCGTGAATCAACAACGCCCTGAAAAGTATGGACACGGGGCTGTGTCGTTTCCGGCGCGGGGAGTACGACACGGCCGGGCCCCGTGTCCCTAGGATTCGCTTTGACTTTTAATAATTGGTATAAGATGGAGGATGAGAGCAAGACTTTTTTAAATTCCTATCACAACTATAGCTGTTTTTAATTCGATGAGATATAGTCTTATCAATTACCAATTACCAATTACCTTCTCATGCAAATTAAACTTACTCTATTTACCTTCCCACGCCGCGATTAGGAGGCGGCTCGTCCGGGACAGGCAAAGAAGTAGGCCTTAATTGCCGCTCCAAATACTTGCTCAAAGCGTAAGCCATATCCCAGCGAGTCATCGGCTTCAAAGGATTAATTTTATTAGTTCCGAGTTCAACGTTAACAAACCCTTCATAAAGTGCAGTAGCCATAGACTTTCTAGCCCAATTAGGGATTTCCTCTGCATCTGGATACTTAGCTAAAATCTCGTAAATGCTGGCCTCGGGAAACTGAAAAACCCCATAAGCTTGAGCAAAAATCGCCAAAGCTTCAGCGCGAGTCACCCTTTGATTTGGAAAAAACATTCCGTCGCGATATCCACTCATCGTTCCCGTTTTCAAAGCAGTTTGAATCGCGCTGTAAGCCCAGTAACTGTTCGGTACGTCCGGCAATTCCCTATCCGGTTTCTGAGCAGTTTTCCGCCGTTCTAAACTAAAAGTTTTTACTAAAATCACCGCCAACTCGGCGCGACTGACAAATCCTTGAGGATTAAAATTGCCAGTGGCATCTTTTTGCATCAATCCTGCACTCACAACCCGCTCGATCGGGTCAATTATTTGTTGAGAGTGAACCGCCATTGTCACTCCTTGCACTAGGGCGATCGCCAAAAAAATACTGACTAACTTTTTGACGGTTTTAATCCTTTCTGTCAGTAAAACAATCATGACAACAGCAGTAATATTTTTTCCTGTTCCCTCGGTATTATTCTCGAGTTTTGGCGGTGCGCGAGCTTTGAGGATTATATATTAAAAGCCAACATTAGCCGACGGCAAAGCGCCCTGCATTTTACCCAGCCAATCAATCAAATTATCCAATTGCTTTTGGGCCGTCAAAACCGCCATCCCTCGAATAGTAACCTTCCCCTTGCTGTAGACAAAACGAGAGCGCAAATGTTCGGGCAAATTAGCCTTGAGCAAATTCCACGCAGGTTCTTCCATAGCAGTTTCCAAAACTATGTGCTGCTTGTTCTCCGGTTTGATCCGAGAAAAACCGATTTTTTTAGCGATTTGTTTGAGCTCGACAACCCGGATAAGTTGCTGGGCTGGAAGAGGAATTGGCCCATAACGATCGCACCAATCAGCCTGAATCTGCTGTAACTCTTCTGAGGTATTAGCATTCGCCACAGACCGGTAAGCGCTCATCTTTTGATCCAAATCTGCGATGTAATCAGCAGGAATAAACGCCGTCAAAGTTAGGTCGATTTGCGCGTCCTCGACTTTCGGAATTTCCTGACCCTTAATTTCCCGAATAGCCTCCTCTAACATTTCAGCATACAAATCAAAACCGATCGCCTCCATTTGACCCGACTGTTCAGTACCCAAAACATCACCCGAACCGCGAATTTCCATATCTCGGACAGCCAACTGATAGCCTGAACCCAACTGCGCGAACTCTTGAATTGCCCGCAACCTCTGCCTTGCAGCATCAGACAGCTTGTTCTGCTTCGGATAAAACAGCCAAGCGTGAGCTTGAATCCCCGCGCGTCCCACCCGTCCCCGCAACTGGTAAAGCTGACCCAAACCAAAGCGCTGCGCGTCTTCAATTAAAATGGTATTGACACGGGGAATATCCAAACCCGACTCAATAATCGTCGTGCACACCAAAATATCGAAATCCGCCGCACTAAAGCTCAGCATAATCGATTCTAATTCCGAAGCCTCCATTTGACCGTGGGCGATCGCAATTCTGGCAGACGGTACCATCTCCTGCAACTGAGCGGCCAACTCATCAATCCCCTCAATCCGCGGCACCACGTAAAAAACCTGACCGCCCCTGTCCAATTCTTGACGAATTGCCGATCGCACCACTTCCGGGTTATAGGGAGCCAAATGCGTCTGAATCGGGCGCCTGGAAGGAGGCGGAGTCGCAATCAAACTCATCTCGCGAATCCCCGAAAGCGACATATACAAAGTCCGGGGAATCGGCGTTGCTGTCAGAGTCAGAACATCTACCTCTGTTTTGAGAGCTTTTATCGCTTCCTTTTGCTTAACTCCAAAGCGCTGTTCTTCATCCACCACCAACAAGCCCAAATCCCGAAATTTAATCGCTTTGCTCAAAACAGCTTGAGTACCGACAATCACATCTAATTCCCCAGTCGCCAAACGCTTGTGAATCTCCCGGCGCTCGGTTTCTGTGCGAAAGCGATTGAGCAAACCAACTTCGATCGGATAAGGGGAAAAACGCTCCGAGAGCGTGTGATAGTGCTGTTGGGTCAAAATCGTCGTCGGCGCGAGCAAAGCCACCTGCTTGCCCGCCGTAACCGCCTTAAAAATTGCTCTCAGAGCAACTTCTGTCTTGCCAAAACCGACATCGCCGCAGACCAAGCGGTCCATCGGTCGATCGCCCTCCATATCGCGTTTCACATCCTGAGTTGCCTTCAACTGATCCGGGGTTGGCTGGTAAGGAAAAGAATCCTCTAATTCTTGTTGCCACGGCATATCAGGAGGAAAAGCGTAACCTGTTTGTTGCGCTCTTTTAGCATAAAGATTCAACAAATCTACCGCTAATTTTTTAACAGCTTTGCGAACCTTGGTTTTAGTTTTTTCCCAAGTTTGACCTGTCAGCTTATTGAGTTCCGGAACTTTATCTGCTACCGTCCGAAACCTCGATAAAGCCCCCAATTGATCGGCCGCAACTCTCAGGGTACCATCAGCGTATTGAATCAATAAATACTCGCGAGTTTCCCGATCGATAGTCAAACGTTCTAACTTGATAAATTTTCCCACTCCGTGCTGGCGGTGAACCACATAATCACCAGGGCTTAATTTATGCGGGTCTACTTGCTTAGAAGCAGCGCGGCGGCGCTTGCGGACGTAGCTAAAAGTAGCCAAAGAATGCTGACCGTAAAATTCCCTATCTGTAATTAAAACAATCCGAAAAGTCGGCAGAATAAACCCTTCCAGTTCTGCCAGCCCGCTGTACTTCAAAGCAACCGGAACGTGCTGCAACTGCAACTTATCTATCGCCAAATAATCGCGCGGATTCACCACAAACTGAGCCGGACAGTCGTGCTCCGAGAGCAAAGAAACAGAACGGCTGGGTTGAGCCGAAACCAGGAAAATAGTAAAACCCCGATCGCGCTCTTCCCTGAGCATTTGAGACAGCTTAGCAAATTGGTGAGGCATCACCGGCACAGGCCGAGAAGCCAAATTAATCGCAGGCGGTAGCTGGTCGCCCTCTGCAGAGCTTTGAAATTTTTTAGTAGTAGAATCTTCTGCCAATTCTGAAAGTTCGACGCTGTCGAAACCTGCGACATCTGCCATAGATTCAGCAAAAGTGCGGTGAATTTTCGGAACTTTCAACTGAGAAATTGGCAATTTTTCTGTTCCCGCCTCCGCAACAACAGATTCCCGAGCGCAATTTTTCCACTGTTGCTCTGCATTCTCAAACCAGCGGTCGCTGTGACCTTCGCAGCCTTGCGGTTCGTCAACAACAACTAAAGTATTTTCTGGCAAATAATCCAACAAAGATGCGGGTTTTTCAAACGCTAAACCCAACAGCCTGCGGACAAATTTTTCGGTTTCATTTTCTGTGTCAACAGAGCCGAGGTGGTTGATTTCGTCAACCTTTTTTTCAGCTAAAACTGCTTTAATAATTGCGTTAAAATTAGTAGGAGTTAACACCAACCGCTCGATCTTATCAAGCGATCGCTGCGAAGACGGGTCAAACTCCCGAATTTGCTCCAAATCATCCCCAAACCACTCCAGCCGCACCGGCAACTCAGCCGCCACCGGAAATACATCGACAATATCACCCCGACGGCTCCACTGACCCTCCATTTCCACCAAAGCCACCCGATCGTAGCCCATTGAAGCAAGTTGGCGGTCTAAAATCTTCGAGTCTTGAACCATACCTCGCTTCAGCGTCAGACAGTAGGGTTCAAAAGCAGCAGGCGGCGGCAAGTGAGACTGGAGAGCTCTTTCGGTAGATACAATCGCGATCGGCTTAGAATTAGCGTTTGTTTCTCGTTTCTCGACCAAATCCGCCAGCACCTGCATTTGACCCCAAGTCATTTCGCTTTCATCCGAGTAAGATAGCTCGTAGGGCGAAGCCTCCGAAGTCGGGTAAAAATGCACAGTCTGCCAGTCCATAGCCTCTAGCCCTGCCACCCAGCGGCCGGCTTCTTCTAGAGTTGCCGTCACTACCAGTAAACTCCGCCCTTCTTGCTGTGCGAGGGCGGAAGCTACCAAACCTTTGGGCAGGCGGGCTAAGCCGTTGAGCTGCACGTAGCGATGGCGCTTGAGCTTGTTGAGGAGTTCTGTTGCTAGGGGCGATCGCCCGAGGGTACGAATTATTGAAGAGAAAGTCATGCGCTTTTAATTTTAATCCCCGATCGGCTCCGGCTCTTTCCCTTTGCCTGTTAAGGAGATTGTACGACAAACATCCATGATTGTGCCGATCGGCTGTGGATGCCTGGGAACTTAACTGGAGATAGATTTCTGCCTTAATATGTCGATCCTGCGATCGGGATCGAGCCCGTTCCGTTAATCTAGTGACAGGTTTAGAAAAAATTTCGATTTTGCGATCGAGATTCGCAGATTCCAGACCTCTCCTGTGACTGCACCCAAAGACGGATACAAGCCCCCGACTCAAGTTGTGAAGAGCGAAGAATTTTAGACATTAGGGAAATCCCCCAGATACTGGCGGCGTCGTCAATCTAAAATCTAAAATCTAAGATCTAAAATCGACTAACCGGGCAGAGCGCTTCGCCGTTACTACCGAAAATTTTAGAAATGTCCCCAAGTACCGATATTCTGATTGTTCTCCTGCTAATTTTCCTCAATGGCTTGTTTGTGATGTCAGAGATGGCCATCATCTCTGTACGGAAGGTGAGACTGCAACAGATGGCTAACCAAGGTTCCACCAATGCCCGGGTAGCCTTGGATCTGGCTAATGCCCCCAATCAGTTCTTACCGACAGTTCAAATCGGGATTACGATGCTGGCCATTCTGTCGGGCGCTTTCGGAGAAACGACGATTTCTAGAAGAGTAGAGCCTTTGTTGAACCTGATTCCTGGCGTCGCGCCCTACTCTAAGACGATCGCCTCAGTAGTAGCAGTTTTAACTATCACTTATCTGACCTTAATTATCGGCGAACTCGTGCCGAAGCGGCTAGCGCTCAACAACCCGGAGCCGATCGCTTCTAGCGTAGCAATTCCCATGCGAATGCTCTCAAAAATTGGCGCTCCTGCGGTTTATCTGTTAAGTCATTCCACTGACTTAGTGATGCGGCTGATGAGGATATCGCCCTCGACAGAACCGCAAGTTACGGAAGAGGAAATTAAAGTTTTAATCGAGCAAGGAACCGAAGCCGGCACCTTTGAAGAAGCCGAACAAGACATGGTAGAAAGAGTCTTTCGTTTGGGCGATCGGCGAGTCAGCGCCTTAATGACTCCGCGGCCGGATCTTACCTGGCTCGACCTCGACGACTCAGTAGAAGAAAACCGCCAAAAAATGCTCGGCAGCGGTCATTCTCGGTTTCCAGTGTGTCAAGGAGGCCTCGACAACGTGCTCGGTTTAGTACACGTTACAGATATGCTGTCGAGGACTTTAACCGGTCAACCCCTCGATTTAAGCGCTTCTTTACGGCGGCCTTTATTTGTACCGGAAAGCACGCGGGGTTTAAAAGTATTAGAGCTTTTCAAGCAATCTAGCAATCAAATTGCCTTGGTGGTAGACGAATACGGCGTAATTCAAGGATTGGTTACAGTCAACGACATTTTAGTCGAACTTGTTGGCGACTTTCCCTCGGTTGAAGATGCTGACGAGCCGGAAGCCGTGCAGCGCGAAGACGGTTCTTGGCTGTTAGACGGAATGCTACCAGTTGAAGATTTTTTTGAGCTGTTTGGCCTCGAAGAAGTATCAGCAGAAAACAAAGGAAGTTACCACACAATGGGCGGCTTTGTGATTACACATTTGGGCAAGATTCCCACAGCAGCCGAGCATTTTGAGTGGAACGGTTTGCGCGTGGAAGTAGTCGATATGGACGGCAACCGAGTTGATAAGATATTGGTAATGCCGATCGACTCAGGGGGCGATCGACCTCAAACCGAACCAAAAACCTAAAAACCATTCGCCACAGTCAATTGTTCTCATCAGCCCAGTAGGGGCGGGTTTCACCAACAATCTCGTCAAGAATTCAAAAGATCGATAAACCCGCCCCCGGCCCACAATAAATTTGAATGTACATTTCGATTTACCGTGGGTGGGGGCGGGTTTTTAAGATTTTTTGTTTGAGTCGTTGATGGTTGGTGGAAGCCGCCCCTACTTCTTGTTTTTTCTTTCATCCTTCCGCAAAGATTCCAGAAGAGAACGGCCCACATAATTACTAAAAATTACTTCCCCAGCTTTATTGTAGTGGCAGCAGCTATCTACATAAACCGCATCTTTAGTCCGATCAAATACATTTACAGCATTCAATATATTAATATTATTTTTTTCCAAATTGGGAAACTTTTTGAAAAGAGCCGGATATCCACTTTCTACAGATTTAGCATAAGGACTCTCTTTGTTAAAAGCAATCTGCTTTTCGGCTTCACCAAACACCCTTTTCGTCTGATAATATTGATTAGGCTGAAGAATATGAAAATAAGGCACATTACTAGCAGACAGGACTTTGTGCATAAAAATTGAACTTTTCGCCCAATTCCCTGCCATTTCTTCAAAAGCTAATGAATCCTGTAAAACAGACTTATTAGTATTGATATAAATAACGCTACCACCGTCCTTGTTTTGTTGTTTAGTCTGTTCTTGTTCAAACTTAATTAGATCGGTTTTATAGTTATTAACTAGATTTTGAACGTAAACAGAAGTCACAGCATCGCACGTAGCTAAAAAGCAGTGTTGCAAACTTTCCAAACCCTGATTAATCCTAGCTTTATTTTCTTTAATCCTGATAGTTGCTTTCATCGCTTTTGTAGAAAGGCTATTATTCGCCAAGCTAGTCAGCGGCAAAATATGCTGAACACTTGGCATTGCCAAATCGAGTTTATATTTATTGTTTAAGTTAGAAAGTGCTACTTCATTAAAACCATCTATATTGACGACTAGATCCAGTTCTTGCCCTAAAGCCAAAAAATAGTTTAAAATTAATAATTGCTGGGGTTGCTTGTAGCCTCCCGTAGCAAAAGACAAAATAACAAATTCTTTATCTTTCAAACCCGGAAGCTGCTTGAGGTATTGAGGTAAAATTTTGTTTTGAACTTCAAATACTGCATAATTAGAAGCCACAGAACCGCCAAAAACTCCGATAAAAAACTGATTTTTTTTAGTTTTTTTGAGAGGGTAATCGTAAGGAGAGATAAATCCGTAATTGTTAATTTTAAAACCAGGGCGAAAATCGGGGCCTGGTTGTTGAATAAATCCCAAAAAAGGATGAAATCTTTCAACAATAGACTGATTCAGCCGCACTCCTTCTAAATTAATTCCTAAATCCGACTTATTTGGCACTTTGTCTCTAGTATAGAAAAATTGCTTGTGCTTGACAAAATACCATCCCAAGGAACCTAGTTCCACGAAAACCAGTAAAAGCGCTAAGTTAATCAAAGCAATTTTTAGAAATTCTTGTCCTTTTTTGAGCACTGTTAAATCTTTCATAAACCTCTATTTCGACTCCCTGACTACTTTAATAATAGAATTGGAAACATAATTTGCTAATATTTCTTCTCCCACTGAATTATAGTGGCAGCAGGAATCTTTGTAAACCGTATCTTTTGTATTGTCTAAAATATTCACTGCGTTAAAAACATTAACCCGAGCTTTTTGCAAATCATCGACTTTAGACAACAGCACCGGATAACCTTTTTTCACCCCTTCAATGTAAGGACTCTTGTTGTCAAGCGCGATTTCCTTTTCCTTTGGAGTAAACGCTCGCTTAGTAGGATAATACTGGTTGGGCTGAATAAAGTGAAAATACTTAATCTTTCTACTTGATAAAATTTGATTCATCCCGATCGACGATTTGTACCACATCGAAGCCATTTTGTCAAAAGCTGCGGCATCCTCGAAAACAGAGTCAGCTTTGGGAATGTACACTATACTGCTATTTGCCGTGTCTAAGTGGGATTGTTTGACTTGTGAATCGTACTTGACAACTGCTTGCTGGTAATTGTTGACTAATTGTTTCACCTGTAGCGAGGTAACAGCGTGACACAAAGCAAGCTGACAAGTTTGCAATTTTTGAATACCTGCTTTCAACTGTTTTTTGGTTTCGTTAATTTCCACGATCGAACTCATCGCTTCCGGCGGCAAGTTGTTGTTGGCTAAACCCGTCAGAGGCAGTATGTGCTGAACGCTGGGCATTCCTATTTCTACTTCGGCTTTGTTGTTTAAATTTGACAGTGCTACTTCGTTAAAACCGTCAATATTGATGGCTAAATCTAGCTCTTGACCCAAAGCCAGAAAGTAATTTAAAATTAATAATTGTTGCGGCTGTTTGTAGCCGCCATTGCCAAAATTTAACACCACAATTTCGCGACCGGCAAATTCTGGATAACTCTGCAATTTTTTAGACAATATTTGATTTTTATATTCATCTACTGCAAAGTTGTTGGCAACGGAACCGCCAAAAACTCCGATAATAAATTGTTTTTTATTGCTTTTGACAAAGGGATATTCGTAGAGGGAAAAAAAGCCGTGTTTGTTGACTTTTAACTTTAATTTCTCATTGGTGAAAGCACCTTGTTTGAGCACGTAGCCAAAAAATGGGTGCAGTCTTTCTACGATAGATTCATCAACTCTAATTCCGAGCCGTTCAATATCTTCTACTACTTGTTCTTTAGCTTTAGTTCTGGTATAAAAAAACTGCTTTTGTTTGATAAAATAAAAAGCTAGCGACCCAGCTTCCAGAAAAATAAAGGCGATCGCCAAATTAACCGCGATTAGAATTAATATATTTTTGCCTTTTTCGAGCGCCGGTGAATATTTCATGAAATTTGACTGATTAAGGTTGTTTTTTGGGGACTTGAGACTGCTGCAATTTTTGGCACAAATTTCGGTTGATCAGGATACTGGCCAGCCGGTGTCCGAGTTCATTCCAGTGACCTCCACAGGGTACATAATTCTCAAAACCGTGGGCGCAGACTTGATATTTGTCCGTGTAGCCTTGGAACTGTTCGGATAAATTCAGTACCGGAAAACCCTCGCGCACCCCCAATTTTTCTAGCCGCCTCTCGGGATAAAACAAATCCTGAATGTTGTTTTTTATCATAAAATTTTTTCGCTCCTGGGCTTCGGGTCTAACTTGCATCGCATCCCCGATCGTCACAAGCAAGAAATCAGCATTTTTCTGCACGACTTCATTCCGCATCGTCACAATCAAACCCTCTGTCACTCTCCAAGCCTCTTGCCAAGCTGCATCCTGAGGTTCCTTGAAATTTTGGGTACTTAACTTTGTAAAATCCTCCGATAACTCCTGCTTTTTCCTATCTAAGTCTACCTTTTTAATGACCTGCAAAATGCGCGAATTGTTGACGAGCAAACTGGGCATCCGGTCTACGAAGGAAACTGCTCTTTGGTTGCGGTCGATTGGCGCCAGATTGCGAAAAGACATATCCGGTACTAACTTGCCGCTAGCATCATAAGCAAAAAATGGTCGGTAGCGATCGTATTCCAGTTTCGGAGAATTATTTATCACATCATTGCCAATAAAAAAAGCAAGAATTACAATATCAGGACTGTAATCCCACACTTTTTTTCGCAGCATTATCAATTCTTGAGCAGTACCGTAACCCTGCACGCCGAAATTGATGACCTCAACATTTTTCCGTCCCTTAACCGCCTCGCAGTTGCCTAACTTTCGTTCCAATTTTGACCAGAAAGTTTGTTCTACAGGTACGTGAATTGCTTCGGTGAAAGAATCGCCCAAAACCGCCACGCGCAAAGTATTTGGAGGTTTGGCTTTTGTATGTTCCCGATCGCGCAAACCCTCGCTATTCACCTGCACAAAACTCGCACCTTCCCCATTCCACTCCCCCGACGCACCCGGTTTCAGCTTCCAGCCCAAATTCGGATCGGAAGTGTGGAAACCAGTGGGCGCCGAGTCTACCAAATCTCCTATTTTTGGATAGCCTTCAATCTTGGCCACCCGCAATCCAATTTCACCAATTACCACCCCCATAAATAAACCTGCGAGTGTCAAACCTAAATTGACACCCAAATTTTTCAACTTGCTCATTCTTTCAAAACAGGGTGTAAATAAACGGAGCAATCACAGAACCCTGACTCAATACAATCAAAGCTCCCAAAAAGACTAAAGTCACAATTAACGGCAGCAGCCAATACTTTTGGCGTTCTTTCATAAACGCCCACAAATCTTTGAGGAAATCTAAAGTTGCTTCAAACACTTAAAAAGGACGCTCCATACTAACTTTTGTTCTGGCTTTACTTGGGACGCGGTAAGTATCCATTTTCGGATTGAGTTTTCGCCGCATTGCATCTTCGCCCAACAGGCTTTTAATAACTCCCATCGGCCAAATTATCAGGTAAAAAACTATCCCTAGGACGATCGGCGTTTCGATTTTGTTAAGAATAAGTCCAAAGCGCATCCACGCGTGATAAACGGGGTTCAGCGATTTCGGCGCAACCAATGCTAGCAGCACTAGCACTCCGCCGACTGCCCAAGGCCACCAAGGTAGAGAATGCCGGCGCAGTAAAGGTACTGCTAAACCGAAAAGGACTGCAATTAAGCCGCCAATTAGCAGCCCGAAATCGCGCAAGCCTTTTTTGTCAAGTTTTTTAATTTCTTCGCTCATTAGAAATGGGGAATGGGGAATTGGTAATTGGGAATTAGTTATTAGTTATTCGCACCAACTAATAACTAATAACTAATGACTAATCTAGTTCAAATTCATTTTTCCAAGTATCATCTTGTTTCCAAGGAATTTGTTCGGACTTGGGAAGCAAGTAATTTTCCAATACCAGATAGTCCATTTCGGTTCGCATGAAACAGCGGTAAGCATCCTCGGGAGTGCAAACAATGGGTTCGCCTCGGACGTTGAAAGAAGTATTTACCAGAACCGAACAGCCCGATCGCTCTTCAAAATGGCTGATTAAGTCATAGTACCGAGGATTGGTTTCTTTGTGAACTGTTTGGATGCGAGCCGAGTAATCGACGTGGGTAACAGCCGGAATCTCGGAACGGGGAATGTTGAGCTTTTCAATGCCAAACAACTGCTCTTGTTCCGCAGTCATGGGAATGCGGAGACTGGCTTTGACAGGTGCTACCAATAGCATATAAGGGCTGGAATGGTCAATCTCGAAATAATCCGCAACTCGTTCGGCTAAGATTGAGGGAGCAAAAGGTCGAAATGATTCCCGATATTTAATTTTAAGGTTCATCACGGACTGCATTTTAGCATTGCGGGGATCGCCGACGATCGAGCGACCGCCCAGAGCCCGCGGTCCAAATTCCATCCGTCCTTGGAACCATCCCACCACATTTCCCTGTTCCAAAATTTCCGCCAACTGTGGCATTAATTCGGCATCTTCCAATCGGTAATAGCTGGCTTTGACAGCATCCAAATATTCGAGAATTTCTGCGTCAGTAAACCTCGGCCCCAAATAAGAACCCCGCATTTGGTCGTGACAAGTTAAATGAGCAACAGACTTCGCCACAGTTGCCACCGCTTGTTTGGCAGTGAGGACTTCAGTCCTCTCCTCAACTGCTGCGTTGGTAGTGATAAGTTCACTCTTGAGGGATTCTCTACTATTTGCTGTCGATAAAGGGCTCACAGTGCGAGTTTGTTCGGAATACTGATACCAAATCGCCAAAGCGGCGCCCAAAGCACCGCCAGCATCTCCCGCAGCCGGCTGAATCCAAATATCTTTGAAAATACCTTCCCGCAAAATTCTGCCGTTAGCAACGCAGTTGAGAGCAACGCCGCCGGCAAGACAAAGATAATCGACATCCAATTCTTTTTTAACTGTTCTGCAAAGCCGCAAAACCACTTCTTCGGTAACAACTTGAATGGACGCGGCAATGTCCATTTCCCGCTGAGTCAATTTTCCTTCAGCTTGGCGTGGCGGTCCTTCAAACAGTTCGTCAAACTTCTTGTTTGTCATGGTTAAGCCAACCGTATAGTTGAAATAATCCATGTTCAAACGAAAAGTTCCGTCATCTTTGAGGTCGATTAAATAGTTGAGAATCTTGTCTACATACTTGGGCTCGCCGTAGGGAGCTAAACCCATGAGTTTGTATTCGCCAGAGTTGACTTTGAAGCCTGTGTAGTAGGTGAAAGCTGAATAAAGTAAACCCAAGGAGTGGGGAAAATCGATTTCCCACTGAGGTGTAAGTTCGTTCCCGTCTCCCAACCAAACCGAGGTTGTTGCCCACTCGCCCACGCCGTCGAGGCACAAAACGGCTGCTTTTTGAAACGGGCTGGGGAAAAATGCCGATGCTGCGTGGGATTGGTGGTGTTCGGTAAATAGCAGAGATGGCAGTTTATTTGTTTTGCAGTTTGCCATGGATGCTAGCTCTCTTTTGAGCATTGTTTTGAGGTAAAGCTTTTCTTTGAGCCATATCGGCATGGCGGTTAGGAAAGAGCGAAAACCTTGGGGTGCGTAGGCTAAATAGGTTTCGAGAAGGCGCTCGAATTTGACTAAAGGTTTGTCGTAAAAGACTATTCGATCGAGTTCCCGCAAATCTATTTTTGCTTCTTTCAGGCAATACGCGATCGCATTCTTAGGGAATCTGGCGTCATGCTTTTTGCGGGAAAATCTTTCTTCTTGCGCTGCTGCTATAATTTCTCCGTCACGAATTAAGGCTGCGGCGCTGTCGTGATAGTACGCCGAGATTCCAAGTATGTTCATCGCTCTCCTCACAAATCGCAATGCGTTTGCTTTTGACTATTTAGAATAGCTAACGATTATAGCTGTTTAAGTGCTGATTGGGAATTGAGTTTTGCGATCGCCTCTAATTTTACCTGAATCGATACGGCTGCACCCCCTGAGCGGGCGATCGGCTGTTTGAGAGAATTTAAGCTAGCGCCGGCGAATCCTGCGCCCCCAAGCTCTGAAGTAAGTTACCAGCGGGAATTGATAAAATTCACCTACCAACCACAGCACAATGCCTAAATGGGACAAAAAAGCTAAGCCTGTCCAAGCGGCGGGCAGCCACGACAACCGGCTGCCGGGAACCGGGGGAAAATAGTAAGCTGAAAGTCCCAGCAAGGTAGTGGGAAGGAAAATTAGACCAAGAGCCACTGCCAAGTAGGGCCATCCGAATTCTACGCCTTCGAGGTGGGCTCCTATCCACTTTTTGCCGTTCCAGTGCCAAGTTACGGGCGGTTGGCGATCGGCCATTTCGAGCGATTGTCTTTCCACGCTGGCGGTAAAAATGTGCTGGCAGAAGTTGCAAGCTAGGGCGTCCATCAGCGCTAGGGTGGAAATTTGACCGGTGCGGCACACGGGACAGGGATATGTATCTTGAGGGTGGAAAGGTCTGGTTGATTTTTTGAAACTACGCATTGATCGGGGTGTTTGTCAAGATATTGAGCGATCTTAACAAAGTACAGAGATTTTGGGGTTGGCTGATGGCGACTTTTGTATGTAGATTGTTGGTGATTTAACAGGTTTTTTCACGCTTACCTGTCTCAGGGGTTAATGCAGTTTCACGGTGGATGATTCGGATTAATTGCGGTGATTGTTGCTGTACCGAATTCTGGCTCCTGCCCAGTGAAGTTTTTCCCTCAAAGTGTTGTAATAAGAATAGTTTTCTCGCAAAATGATAAACTTGGCTTCGCAGTCTGCCCTCCGCACATCTACGCGCTGTCCCGGCCAAATTGCAGTACCCAAAATGCCGTCTGTCCAAAGTTTGGTAGTGAGTTCGTAATCTGCTAAAGGCCAAATGCTGACGACTGAACCGGGCGGGAGTACGATCGCCCGACTGGATAAACTCAAAGGGCAAATCGGAGTAACTGCGATCGCGTCCATTCCCGAGTGCATAATCGGCCCGTTGGCAGATGCGGTGTAGCAAGTCGAACCGGTGGGAGTTGCCACAATTAAACCGTCGCCTTGATATTGATCGACTACTTCGCCGTCAACTTCCATTTCTAGAATACAGCTCGGCATTCGATCGGCTGAAGCAGGTTTGACACACATTTCATTGAGTGCCAAAAATCGATCGCTCTGGGGTTGGAGATTGGTTCTGTTTCCCTCAAAAATCCCCGCCTGCAACATCATCCGCTTCTGCACGGCATACCTGTCTTCCAAAAGTCTGTCCCAAATCTCCTCAGTCTTTTGGAAATCCTCAAAAGACTCGGTTAAGAAACCCAGATGTCCCCCCACATTCGCTGCCAAAATTGGGATGTCGTCAGCAGCCAAATTTCGCGCTGCAGCTAGGGCCGTACCGTCGCCGCCCAGCACCACGGCTAAATCTATTGAGCTGTTACTAGAAGCTAAAAACACCGGATACGGGTTATCTTTCGGGCCGCTCGGACCCATTAAAACTTGACACCCGCGACTTTCTAATTGGCGGGCACACTGTTCTGCCCACCTCTGGCTGAGGGTATCTCTGGCTTTGTGGGCGATAATTACTTGTTTTAGTTCCACAACCTATCGATTTGAGATTTGAGATTTGGGATTTTCGATTGTTAGATTATTATATTTTAGACTGAATCGCCACGAGCACGACGATCGGATGGTACATCGATTTGAGATTTGGGATTTTTGATTGTTAGATGATTAGATTTTAGACTGAATCGCTACGAGCACGACGATCGGATGGTACATCGATTTGAGATTTGGGATTTTCGATTGTTAGATGATTAGATTTTAGACTGAATCGCCACGAGCTGCAAACCCTTATCTGATATCATGTCCGGTCGATTACCCGACCTCAGGTAGGGGCCGGTGAGCCAACAATATCTGCCAACAATCTCCAATCTCAAAAACCCGCCCGGCCGGGATATTACGGTCAATCGATCGGACATGATATGATATCAATTCCGGTTAGATTGGAATGATTAAACCACAGAGGACGCAGAGGATACAGAGGAAGGGAAGAGAGATGAATAATTCCGATGAAGGGCGGATTTGATATCATCTGTCATTCCCAATTCTTGAATCTAAAATCTAAAATCTAAAATCTAAAATCGTATTATCCCTCGGTGCGCCTGGATTTGGGCCGCGGCCAGACAATGCTGGAATCTGTTGCGAGTAGGCGAGAAACTGCGATCGCCCCAAAGCGGTTGAGGTGGCTGGGGTCAAAAAAATAGTCGTTGCGGCCGGGCCACCGCTGCGACAAGTCGCGGAAAGCGAAGCCTTTTTGCCGCGACAGTTGATCCATTCGCTGCCGGAACTGCTGTTCGGCCCACAGGCGAGTTCCGTCTAAGTAGTCGTCGGTGAGGGGCAAATTGACGAAAATTAGGGGAATTTTGCGAGCTTTGGTAAATGCTACAACTGAATTAAAGGCTTTTGCTTGTTTGCCTCCGAGGTTGAAGTCTTTGTAGTCGCGATCGTACTGGCCTGAAACGTAAGCCCGTTCTCGATAATAAGTGTTGGGATTGTACGTGCCTGATATAGGCATGAATCCGTTGGAGTCGATCGCCTCTGCCAATTGGTTGACTTGTCTGATGGCTACAGTTGTCGGCCGCGAGACTGGAATCAATTGTGCTTGAGGGGTTGCACCGTCCGCTGCCATTGGTTTTAACTCATATCTTGCAGCATTCTCGGCAACGGGCAAGATGCCTGTTCCACTAGACTGGAATTTGATTTTGGGGTGGGTGTCGGCAACGGGCAAGATGCCGGTTCCACTAGACTGGAATTTGATTCTGGCGTGGGTGTCTTGCCCGCCCCACAAAGGTCTCTTGACGGAGGTCAATCCTCTGCGGAAAGTGTTGTTAGGGCACCGCTGCGGGAATCTGTAACACTGGGGAATCACGTTGGGTTCATCCGACGGCAGTTCGGGGCGAATGCCTGCTGCTAAAAGTTGGCTGCCTTCAGAATCGACGATCGAATTAAAAGTGCGATCGTCCCGGCCGCTGTTAAATCCCCGCACACCATCCGCCCAGACAATCATTTGAGGCAAGTGATCCGGCTTCAACAGCCGCCGCAGTTGAAAGTCAACTACTTGTGCAGTTGCGCCGTTGACTGAAAAGTTAAATACTTTTAAGCCCGGAGTGCCTTGTTGGGCCAAAGATTGTTTTAGCTGTTTGGGATCGACGCCCTGCAAGGCGCGGGAACTACCGACAATCAAAACATCTGGCGGCCCGACCGCAGCAACGTAGGATAGGTAAAGTTCTAGTTGTTCGTTGAGCAAATCGCTGCTAAAGCTGACTGTACTGGCTTGCGATCGGGTTGCGCCCGCTTGCTGTTGGGAATAAGCCAGGTTTCTCATGTACTCCACCACTTTTTTCTCAGCAAAAGCCCGTCTGGGACTGCCTGGGGGAACCGCTTGCATCCAGGCGACGGCCTGCACCCAGAGGGCGGCTACTTCGTCCCAGTCTTGCTTTGAATTGGCTGATTGAGCCAAATTAGAAGCTTGGGTGGCAAAGTTAACTGACTCCGTAAAGGCATCGTTTTGGGGGCATGAGGGAACGCTGACGGATTTTCTGGATTTGTTGGGGTTTCGAGCGAGAATGGGCTGAGGGGACTGCACAGCGGCAGCAGATTCGATCGAACCAGAAGCCGCTGCGGTGTTGGGCGGCTTGGTTGACGAACATCCCAAAGTTAAAGCTAGCAAGGCGGCTGCGGCGCAGGTACGTTTTAAGATGCTGGTGCTGATGCTAGCAATGTAGCGGCGAATCATAAAGCTTTCAGCGAGCGCGAAATATTACTAGATATTACTAATTATCCGGCGGATCGAGCAGTTAGCTCAAACAGATGTTTTAACCATTCAATAAAAATTAAGGCGATGGGGGAATCGCAGCTAAGCACCTGCGCTGTTATTGCTTGTCCCATCGGCATTGCAGGCGTTTTCTGCCATGCCAGCCAAGTGTGGATTAGCGCTTTGGGATGATGAATTAAACTGTAGCGGTTAAGTCCGGCTTGTTCGAGTTCTTGTAAACCCTGCCTTCGGCAGGGGGAGATTGGGGGATGTCTCGATCGCCGATCGAACTCAGTTTATCTTTAAGAGATTGCCACCGCCCACTTAAATTGCGATCGGCATCAACCACAATTCCCAACCTGCGTAAATTCTCTGCTTTCAATCTTTCTGCCAAGGCATTTAGCAGCGCTTCAACTCCTTCTGTACCTTCTTCTTGCGGTACTTCGACGGAAAATATTTCTGGCAGTTAATATGGCTGGCACAAAGCCCAGATTACCTGTCGGTCATTCTCACCTTATATAAATAAATGTTGAGGTTTTGGTTGAGGAGGTTTTCGTGCTTTTGGCATCAGCGCACCTCAATACTTTGGCGCACTGCAACGGACAATTCATCGGGAGTGTATTCAACTGCACCAATATCCTCGCCGCGCCGGCTCAAGCGAAATAATTTGCCAACCGAACTATCTTCTGACTGTTCTAAGGCTTCTTGAAATGCGGCTATGCAGTCCCAACTGTGGGTAGTGGCAAAGACTTGAACGTTCAATCGCTGCGCTGTTTCAAATATCAATCGCCACATATCAGTTTGCGTTTGATAGTAAAGACCTGTATCAATTTCATCAACCCACAAAAACCCATTCTCTGATGATACGGCTGCCATTGCTATACTAAGAATTCGTCCCATACCATCTCCCATACTGCCAAGAGGAACTGGGTGAGGCTGGTTCCGAAGTTTAAGCAAAATACCACTATTAGAAGTCTGGCGACTGGTGAAACTAATCCGTTCCACATCCGGCTCCAGAATTTGCAATGCTTCTACTACACTTTGTTCTTTCGGTGTGAGTGTTATTCTATCCCACATTACAGACAGTCGCGCAAAGCTTATATTAGTGGTGGTTAGAAAATAATTTTGATTGCTGCTCCCTATAGGAAAAACTAACTTAGATGTGTTGCCCAACCGCAAGTAACGCGAATCGCCTATAGTTCCATCAGTACGGATAGGAATTTTTATTTGGGTATACTGTCCGTATGAAACAACTAGCTCACCGAATAAATCTTCACTTAAAACTAAATCCTCTAATCCAGGAAGTGCCAGTTGCTGGGCAATAGGATTAGGCTGAATTTTTAATGACAGCGGATGCTCTTTTGTAGAGCGGATATGAATAGCCCCATCGAAGTTATTAAGTTGATGACCGTAAAAAATATGTAAAATCTGATAGTGATGCCCAGAAACGACTTCGCCATTTCTTTGTCTAGAAGGCTCGACTGTTAGTTCACCTCTGCTGTTTAGCACCTCAAGTAGAAACTGAATGTTTCCTTCATTAACTAATAAATAAATAGCTTCCAAAAAAGTAGTTTTACCGCTATTGTTCTGACCCACTATCAGATTAACCCTAGCTAGATCGTCGATATAAAAATCTTTAAAACAGCGATAATTTTGGATGGTGAGATCGCGCAACATGGATTCCTCCCATATTAACTATATTCTATCATTTCTCCGTTCAGACTACAAACCAGTATGGGACTCGATGACTGCTTCGGCTTCCAGGGCGATCGACCTCAATTTATCCAATGTATCCTGGTTTGCACTCTCCCACAACCCCCGCTGACGAGCTTCTAGCAATCTTTCCGCCATATCTCGCAGTGCCCAAGGATTGTTTTCTTGAATAAATGCCTGCACTTTCTCATCAAAAATGTAAGCCTCTGCAATTCCTTCATACATAAAATCCTCTACACAATTTGCCGTAGCATCGTAAGCAAACAAAAAATCAACAGTTGCTGCAATTTCAAAAGCACCTTTATAACCGTGTCGCATCGCACCTTCTATCCATTTCGGATTCACAGCCCTACTGCGGTAAACCCGCGCAATCTCTTCCCGCAGTTGCCGCACTTTCGGCTTCTCGGGAATCGAGTTGTCTCCGAAATAGGTTTCAGGATTTTTGCCTTGCAAATTGCGAATTGCGGCCGTCATTCCCCCTTGGAATTGATAATAATCATCCGAGTCGAGGATGTCGTGTTCCCGGTTGTCTTGGTTTTGCAGAACAATTTGCATTTGGCCGAGGCGTTGTTCAAATGCTTCGGGTGCAGAACATCCCCATTCACTCTGTTTAACTCCTGCTACATCTCCCGGCAAATTTGAGGAACTAGAGGAGGTATAGGCGTAACTGCTCCAATTAATGTAAGCTTTTGCTAAATCGCTGTTGTCTGTCCAGTTTTGAGCTTCAATTATGCCTTGAAGTCCTGCGCCGTAAGCACCCGGTTTTGAGCCAAAGACTCGAAATTGCGATCGCCCTTGCGCCTCTTCCTGACTCAAACCTGTAGATTCCCAATACAGAATCTCTGCTTGAACTTGTGCCGCTAAAGGGTTGTTTTCTGCCGATTCGTCTAAAGCTGCCACAGCTTTTACCGCACTGTCAAACAAATCAATTAAATTAAAAAAAGCATCGCGGAAAAAGCCAGAAATTCGCAAAGTAACATCAACGCGCGGCCGCCCCAAAACAGAAACTGGCAATATTTCAAAATCTACAACCCGGCGCGAAGGTCCATCCCAAACTGGTTGAACTCCTATCAGCGCCAAGGCTTCGGCGATGTCGTCTCCCCCCGTCCGCATGGTGGATGTTCCCCACACCGACAAACCCAAAGTTTTTGGATATTCGCCGTTTTCTTGGGTGTATCTTTCGATTAAAGTTTCAGCAGCAACTCTGCCAACTCTCCAGGCGGTTTCTGTGGGAATGGCGCGGATATCTACTGAGTAAAAATTGCGGCCGGTGGGCAATACATCTGGTCTGCCGCGGGTGGGCGCGCCGGATGCGCCGCTTGGTATGTGCCGCCCATCTAGTCCGCGCAAAAGGTTGGTAATTTCTTGGTTTGTTTGGAGGAGTGAAGGTAAAAGATAGTTTTCTATCCAGTTTAATTCTTGTTGGGTTGCTTCGGGGATTTGGTTATTTTTAACCGCAGATGAACGCGGATGTACGCGGATGTTTTTGATTAAGTTATCTACTAATCCAGCAGCTTTTTCTTCGAGTTCTGCTGTTAAATCGCCTGCTGTGCGGTTCTGAATTATCAACGTTGGATCGCAGGTTAAGGGGTCGAAATCGTAGCCTGAGTCTTCTGCTAGGGCGCGGGTTAGGCCCGATCGCCCGTTGGTGGGATGGCGGGCGATCGCAATTATCAAATCTCTCAACTGTCTACCTTCGGGACACTGACCAAAAATGTGCAATCCGTCCCGGATTTGGGATTCTTTGAGTTCGCAAAGATAGCCGTCTGTGCGGGTGATAAATTCTGTAAATTCCGATTTATTTAGTTGGATTCCTAAGTCTTTATCTAAGTTTTCTTTGTTGGTGAGGGCGAGAATGCGATCGCGAATCATGGGCAATCTGGACGGATCTAAACTTTGGGCTTCGCAATACTCGTCGATTAAGGTTTCCAACTGCTGCAAAGGCCCGTAGAGTTCGGCGCGAGTCATCGGCGGTGTCAGGTGGTCGATAATCACAGCTTGCGATCGTCTTTTTGCTTGGGAACCTTCCCCCGGATCGTTGACAATGAAGGGATAAAAATTCGGCACCGCGCCTAGTGCTACTTCTGGATAACATTTGTTAGACAATGCTATACTTTTACCGGGAAGCCATTCTAAATTGCCGTGTTTTCCGGCATGAATTATAGCGTCAATTCCCAACTTTTCTCGCAGCCAATAATAGTAAGCTAGATAATTGTGAGTTGGTTCTAAGTCTGGTGCATGATAGTTCAAACTCGGGTCAATTTCATATCCCCGCGATGGTTGAATTCCCACAAACACATTCCCCAACTGAATCCCCGGAATGGGAAAGTAGGGACAGGGGATTGCCGTTTCCTTCCCCTGGAGGTAGGGAGATGGCATTGCCGTGTCCCTAGGTTGTGTATGACCTTCGGCCAACCCCCATCTTTTACAAATCCCATCTTGCACTTGCTGCGGCAAACTAGCAAAATATTCTTCATATTCTACCAAATCCAAAGATTGATGAACAGGCCGCAATTCGCGTCCTTCCGGGTCATTTGTCACGCCCGAAGTCAGGAGTTCAATTAACTCGTTGCCGCTAGCGGGGATGTTTTCAACTTGATAGCCAGCTTGCTGCATAGCTTTGAGGATTTCGACACAGCTAGCGGGCGTATCTAAGCCGACGCCGTTGGCTAAGCGGGCGTTGCGAGTGGGGTAATTTGCTAGAATTATGGCGATGCGTCTGTTGGCGGCTGGGGTTTGTTTCATTTTCACCCAATTCGCGGTTAAATCTGCTACAAATTGAATGCGATCGCCCGCTGCTACATAGCTTACTACATCTGTTTCTAATTCGCTGTTCCAAGTCTGTACTGCTTTAAAAGAAACAGCCCTAGTAATGATTTTTCCGTCTACTTCCGGCAATGCTACATTCATCGCCACATCCCGGGGCGAAAGTCCCTGAAGTTCCGTTTCCCACTGTTCCAAACCGCCACCGCTGAAGATTGCTTGCAATACGGGAACGTCTAAGGATTTTAAGCTGTTTTGTTCCGGTTCTTGACTGCTGAAACCGGAGACTGCAAAACTTGTGGTGTTGAGCAATAATTGAATGGGTTCTGATTCTTTTGGCTGGAAATATTCCAGCAATTCTATTTGCAAATCTGGTTCCCGCAGAGAAGAGACAAAGACGGGAACTGGTACTAATTTTCGCTCGGCTAGAGCTTGACAAAGTGCATCAATTGGTGCTAAGTTTCCTGATAAATAATGAGCGCGATAAAATAAAATTCCGACTTTAGAGTTAGAAGTAATGTCCCCGTGTCCGCAATATGACGATGAGTCAATTGGCTTTTTCCATTCGTAAATTCCGACGCGGGAAACTGTTTGAGGTAGGGGTGGATTGTAAGCAGTTTTCAGGCAAGTATCGGCTGCAAATTTGAGTGCGTTAACAAAGTTTTGGACTCCGCCTTCTGTAAAGTAGCGCCACAGTTTATTGACTGCTGATAGCGATACATTGGAATGGCTGATTAAATCTGGATCTGGACTGTCTTCTCCCGGCATTACAATCAGTGATGCCTTAGTTTTCTGCACAGTTTCCCGCAGAATTTCTAACCCGTAAGACCAATAAGAACGCCCTCCTAACAGTCTTAATATTATGACCTCTGCGCGTTCTAAAACTTCCTCGGCATAAGTATCAATTGTTAGTTGTTGCTGCAACTGAAGGAGGTTGACTGCGCGCACTTGGGGGAATTTTTGCGGCATTTTGGATGCGGCGGCCGCGAGGGTTTGAATGTCGGTGTCAGCAGCACTAATAAATACTATTGGTGCGGGGGTTTGCTGAATAAAAATTACTCCTTCTGCTTGAGGGTTCCAACCTCCGGGTGTGGCGGCTATTTTGTGCATTAATTTTTTTTATGTTAATAAATAGTTAGAGAAAGTGCGATCGCCTTTACTATAACATGACTTATACATAAATAAAGGCTAGGGCGTGTTTCCCAACCCGGACATCCTCCCCCAACCGAGAGATGGCGGGCACGGGCACCGCCCCTACATTCGGGGCGAGAATTAGCGTCAAAGTCCCGGAAATCTCAACCTATAAACTGATAAATAAAACTCCCAAAATCATGATTCCGGCCCCTAATAATCTTTCTTGAATATCTTTTTCCTTAAAAATGAAATGACCGAACAATACACCCATTAACACGCTAGTACGCTTAAGGGCGATCACTCGCACTACGAAAGTTAATGTCAAAGCTTGCATTTGAAAAATTACTCCAGTAGCATTGATAAACCCCATAGCAGCTAGCATTGGTAATTGTTTGAGAATTTGTCGCCCTGGCTTTGGGGTTTTGTACAATAAAACTGGCAGTAGCAAAACACTCATTGTACCAAACAAAGAGAATACCCAAAAAATAGGGTAGGAATTTGTAACTCCTATTTTGTCACAATTTGAGGCAATACTCCAGAGAAATGCGACGATTAACATCAATTTTGGTCCGGCTTCATTCAGCAGTGCTTTGAATGGAGCTAAATATCCTTTAGATTTCTCTTTGATATTTAATAAATAAGAGCCTGCTACGATTAGTAAAATGCCAATATAATCAAAAAGTTTGGGATATTCACCGACCATTAACGGTGAAGTTAGCAACATAAATAAGGGTGTCAAAGCTACCATCGGTAGTGTCAGGGATAAATCTGATAGTTTGATGGCTTTCATGTAGAGGAGGGCTGTGAGAGCGTTGATGCTACCTCCGGTTAATAGGGCGAGCCAAAATTCCGAGTTTAATGGCGGAATTCCTGTATGAAGTACCCAGGGAATCAAAAAGATGACTGAAAAAAATGAGAAAGACCAAGCGACGACATATTCGTCACTTTTTTGGAGGTTTTGTTTGCCAAAAACGTCTTTGACGGCTTCAAAGAAAGCGGTCAAGATTCCTAAAATTAACCAAGTCAACCTAAGTATGCCCTCCTAACTCGATCGTCGTTTAGCAAATCTGATGCCAAGCCTGTGAGAGTAATGTTACCAGCTTCTAGCACGTAACCCCGATCGGCAATTTGCAGTGCTAAACTGGCGTTTTGTTCCACTAAAAGGATTGTAACGCCCGTGGAGCGCAAGTTTTGAATGATTGCAAAAATTTCTTTGACGATCGCGGGTGCTAAGCCTAAACTAGGTTCGTCTAATAATAGCAGTTTGGGGCGCGACATCAGAGCACGGGCGATCGCCAGCATTTGCTGTTCCCCGCCGCTGAGGGTTCCTGCTAGCTGGCGGCGCCTTTCTGCTAAGCGCGGAAATATCTCAAATTGCCGCTCTAAATCGGCTTTTACGGCCACCGAGTCCGATCGAATATAGGCCCCTAATTCTAAGTTAGCCAACACGGTTTGCTGCGCCAAAACCCTCCGCCCTTCGGGACTGTGGGCGATTCCCAGTTTCACAATTTCGTGAGGGAGACGGCGGGTAATGTCGCGCCCGTTATAAATAATTTGTCCTTGTCGCAAATTAACTATTTTAGAAATAGCTCTCAAAGTGGTACTTTTGCCCGCACCGTTGGCGCCGATGAGACTGACAACCTCGCCCGCATTTATCGTGAGATTAATATTTTGTAGGGTTTGAATGCCACCATAATTTACAGAAATGTTTTTGAGTTCTAAGAGAATGTTTTGGGGTTTTTCTGGCGGGGTGTCGTGCATTTTGTGTGACTTTGAGGTAGATTCCTATTTACCGTTGGGTGGGGGCGGGTTTATGAAATTATTGGTTTTAGGCAATTATTGTTGGTGAAACCCGCCCCTACAGAATGCGTGAGAATGGTGCAAGATGTGAGTTTACTCGTTCCCCGGCTCTGGCTGGGAACACTTAAAATTTCTACATTTCATCTCCCAAATAAGCCTCAATCACAGCCGGGTCATTCCGGACAATAGCAGGCTCGCCCAAGGCAATAAGCTGACCGAAATCCAAGACGGCAATGCGATCGCACAATCCCATAACCAGCGGTACATGATGCTCGATCAATATTACAGTTAAATTGAATTGTTGGCGCACTTCGCGGATAAATTCGCTTAATTTGTGCTTTTCATTGGGATTCATCCCCGCTGCTGGTTCATCTAACAGCAATATTTGCGGTTCTAGGGCTAAAGCGCGGGCAATTTCTAAGCGCCTCTGGTCGCCGTAGGGCAAGTTTTTCGCTTGTTCGCCCGCGCGATCGCCCAATCCGACTAAATCCAACAATTCTAAGGCTTTCCGCTGGGTTTTGCGTTCCACTGCGTTAGACGCTGGCAACCCGAAAATCCCCGCCAGCAGCGATAAAGCTGGATTGCCCGATCGACTGTGGATGTGTCGGGCGATCGCGACATTTTCCACAGCCGAAAGTTCCCCAAACAACCGAATATTTTGAAAAGTTCGGGCAATACCTTTATTAGCAATTTGATAAGGTCGCAGTTTAGAAATATTTTCATTTTGATAAATCAGATTGCCACTCGAGGCAGGTATCAGTCCAGTCATTAAATTAAATAGAGTGGTTTTGCCAGCACCGTTAGGGCCGATCAATCCAAAAATCTCGTGTTTTTGAACTGTAAAAGATACATCGTTTACAGCAATTAAACCGCCAAAGCGGCGAGTTAATCCTTGGGCGGCTAAAACCGGATTGCTGGTGGAGAGGGTAAGGGGTTCGGAAATCATAAACAAATCATAGAATATCAGATATCTAATTATGCCTTAAACTGCGGAATGTTCTGAAAGTGCGGCTTTTTAAGCAGTATTTAGGGCGCTCGATTTCACCACAGACAATCACCAATTTAGATACCCCCGACTCTGAAACCAATTTGATTAGAATGTAGATACAATTATTCAAATGGATGAGACGGCTCATCAAATATGAGGATTCTGGCCCATGACGAAGCACTACCGACCAAGATTAATTGCCGTACTTGTCCTCTCGTTTCTATCTTTCACATCGCCTTTACTGTTAACTCGCAATGCTGCTGCTCAAAACCTGAGCGCATCCAAGGCTAATCCCGAAGAGATTGCCTCCCTCATCGAGAAGTTAAAGACTAACGATGAAAGGGAACTTGATGCAGCTATTAAGAATTTAGGAAAAATAGGTGAACCAGCCATCCCTGCTTTGATGACTGCTTTGCAGGATAAGAATTTGCAAGTCCGCCGGAGTGCTGCCCAGGTTCTGGCAAAAATTGGCCCTCCTGCTATTCCTGACCTTGCTCAAGCTTTGAACAATCCCAATGCAGATGTGCGTAGCAGTGCCGCCTATGCTCTGGAGGGTATTGGTGCAGAAGCTTTAACTGCACTGCCACAGCTAGTTTTCCTGCTTCAAGACTCCAATGCAGATGTGCGTAGCAGTGCCGCCTATGCTTTGGGGGGTATCGGTGCAGAAGCTCAAACTGCACTGCCACAGCTAGTTCCCCTGCTTCAAGACTCCAATCCAGATGTGCGCAGCCGTGCCGCCTATGCTTTGGGGGGTATCGGTGCAGAAGCTAAAACGGCACTGCGGCAGCTAGTTCCCCTGCTTCAAGACTCCAATGCAAATGTGCGCAGCAGTGCCGCCGAGGCTTTGGGGAGAATCGGTCCAGAAGCTATAACTGCACTGCGGCAGCTAGTTCCCCTGCTTAAAGATTCCAATGCAAATGTGCGTAGCAGTGCCGCCTTGGCTTTGGGGAGAATCGGTCCAGAAGCTAAAACTGCACTGCCGCAGCTAGTTCCCCTGCTTCAAGACTCCAATGCAAATGTGCGTAGCAGTGCCGCCGAGGCTTTGGGGGGTATTGGTGCAGAAGCTATAACTGCACTGCCGCAGCTAGTTCCCCGGCTTGAAGACTCCAATGCAGATGTGCGTAGCAGTGCCGCCTTGGCTTTGGGGAGAATCGGTCCAGAAGCTAAAACTGCACTGCCGCAGCTAGTTTCCTTGCTTCAAGACTCCAATGCAGATGTGCGTAGCAGTGCCGCCTCTGCTTTGGGGAGTCTCGGTGCAGAAGCTAAAACTGTACTGCCGCAGCTAGTTTCCCTGCTTAAAGATTCCAAAGCAGGTGTGCGTAGCAGTGTCGCCGAGGTTTTCGACAGTCTCGGTGCAGAAGCTAAAACTGTACTGCCGCAGCTAGTTTCCCTGCTTAAAAATTCTAATCCAGGTGTGAATACGAATGCCGCCAAGGCCTCGGTGAGTATTGCTCTTAGCCTTCAAGGAAAAGCAAATACGCTAACTCCAATGGAGTTAAATCTGGCTGTATCAAACTTAGAATCAGCCTTGAAAATTATGGAAGAACCTAAAGCTAATTTCCAAAAATCAAAGATCGCATATCTCCGTTTATCCCTCAATGTTCTCAAAGCCGAACAAACCGATCGCCTATTCGTAAAATCACTTATCCAAAAACCCTACTTCTGGGGAACCGGAATATACTTATTTTTACTCTTCGGAACCTTTGCCATCCGCCCATTGTGGCTGCTAAAAATTTACGAAACATTAAAACCTATCGCCTTCAAAATACGAGTTATCGGCACAGATATATCCCTCGGCAACTTGATATTTTTAAAATACCATCCCAGAGTTCTCGATGCTTGGGTGGCAGCACACATCCAATCCACGCGAGACGAATTTCAGAAGCGGGAAACAGTGCGCGATCGCCAAATTATCGTCCCCGTCCCCGTCATTCTCGACAACAACACAATTGCCACCCTCAAAGGCAAAGATTTGCAGCCCACATTTGCTCAAAAGCGCGGCTGTTTGTTGATTTGGCAAGAAGGGGGAGCCGGAAAAACCAGTTTAGCTTGTCTGATTGGCAAATGGGCTATGTCGGATACTCCTGAAGAACGCATTTGCAATCATCGCATGCTGCCAGTTCTCATCGAATCAGAACTAAACATGAAAGTAGCAGAAGGTCAACAGCCATTCATCGAAGCAATTCGCGGTCAATTGCAAGATTTAACCGATACTGCCGAGCCGATTTGTGAAGAATTATTAGAAGAGTTGCTCAGACAGCGGCGCATCCTAGTCATCGTCGACAACTTCTCAGAAATGAGCGAACAGACACAAACAGCAATCCGACCGGAAATGCCAAATTTTCCCGTTAATGCTTTGCTTGTAACTTCGCGGCTGGAAGAACCTTTAGGTCTAGTCACGAAGACAGCAATCAAACCCCTCCGCATTGCCGGAAACCGACTGTCATCGTTCATGGAAAGCTATCTCAGCCAACGACAAAAGCGCGACTTATTCAGCGACACAGAATTTTTCAATGCCTGTAGCCAACTATCAACTATAGCCGGCAACAGAAATATCACCGTTTTGCTAGCCAAACTCTATGCCGACCAAATCATTGCCAAGAAAGAAGGCACAACAGACGGCAATTTACCGAATAATATTGCCGAGTTAATGCTGCACTACTTAAACCAACTCAATCGCATCGTAACAGAGAATAAATTGAGCGATTGCACCGTCCACAAAGATGTTAAAATTCTAGCTTGGGAATGCCTGAAGCCTACCTATCGACCCGCAGCCGCCAACCGTCAAAATGCGATAGATGCTCTGGGTGAAGAGAATGCAGAATCGCGGCTCAAGTATTTAGAAGACAAACTCAAAATCATCCAAACAAAAGGTGTAGCCCACGACAAAATCCACTTTCCTTTAGAGCCGGTAGCCGAGTATTTAGCTGCGTTGCATTTGCTAGATATTAACGGCAAAGATGAGAGTAAATGGCAAGGTTTTTTGCAGGTAGCAGACTCACAAAATTCACCAGAAGCGATCAAAAGCTTTCTGTTAGCAGTAAAAGATTGCTATCTCGATAAAATTCCCGGTGCAAAAGATACTGACTTTCTGCCGCAAGAAATCACATCGCGCTATAATATTACAATTGCCGTGCCGCCTCAATCTCCTCAAACCGTATTGCCAGGGTAATCTTATGACGATGTACGTACCGGATTCGCAGCCTTCCCAAACAAAAGTCCTCCCTACGATGTATGATTTACCCGGTGAAGACCCGCAGGAACCAGGTTTGCCTGACGAATTCCACGACTTTCAACCCGAACTGCTGCGTCTAACCTGCCGCCCCCCAAATCATCCACCAGAACAAATATTTATAGCGACATACCTTAATCTCTACTACGATTCTTACCATTTCAATTGGTACAAAAAACCTGATTGGTTTGTCGTTTTGGGGGTTCCGAGATTTGCTCGAGGTGACGAATTGCGTCTGGGCTACGTGATGTGGCAAGAAAAGGTCAGTCCTCTGGTAGTGGTGGAACTGGTGTCACCTGGTACTGAAGATGAGGATTTAGGAATTACAGAAGAAGCACGAGATCAACCCCCTACTAAGTGGCGAGTTTACGAGCAGATTTTGCGGATTCCTTACTACTTTGTTTTCAGTCGGTACAACAATCAACTGAGAGTATTTCGCTTGATTGGCAATCTGTACCGCGAACAAGTTTTAACCGAGTCGCGCTTCTGGATACCGGAATTAGAATTAGGTATAGGTTTGTGGTCCGGTTGTTATCAAGGTTGTTCGAGGTTGTGGCTGCGTTGGTACGATGTCACTGGCGATTGGGTTCTGACTCCAGAGGAGTTTCAAAGACAGCGAGCCCAATTAGAAAGTCAGCGAGCTCAATTAGAAAGTCAGCGAGCAAATCGTTTAGCCGATCGCCTCAGAGAAATGGGCATTAATCCAGATGAGCTGTAAAATTAAGTAGCAGCATGAAATGGTGCAAGCTGCAAGCACTGTCGATAAATATTTATTAAGTAAATATAACTTATGCCAGAATCTACCTCACTGCGCGATCGCTACTTAGCCCTAATCGACAAAATTGTCGAAATCACCCTCAAAGGTCAAATTCGCTCTAAAGAACAAGTCTATCAAATGCTGGTGCAAGACATTAGCACCGGGACCGGCGAAATCTTTGAACGCTGTTTCGGCGAACGCCTTGATGCCGCCGAAAATCAACTCAGAAATGAAAAAGACGAAATTAAACAAGCAAAGGCAAATCGTACCCTCAGAGCTCTCAAAACCATCCAAGGAGAATGGGAACGCTGGCAGAAAGATAACCGCGTCGATCGCGAAATTGCCTCCTCAATCCAACAAATCCTTACCACCGAATCTAACAGCCGTCTCCTGGCATTATTGCAAGTAATCGATCCCAATAAAGAACATCCGCTGACTCTGCCTCAATTGCAGCAATTGGCAAAATCCCTACACCAACAAATGCTGCAAACTGCAAATCCCGAAACCGAGCGAGATTTGCTGCAAATCACGGCTGGTATTGCCAAAGGTTTAGAATCTTGGCAGCGGTTGGAACCGGAACTCGTGGGCTGGATTTATCAGCCGCAGCAGCTAGGATTTTACAGTAGTCCCGAACTAAATGGGCCTTGGGCTTTTTGGGCCAAAAAAGTTAACAGTCCCTTTCCCCAGGATCTCTTCAATACTATTGCCCTCGGTGAATCGGTAGTTCAATTTGCAGCCCGGCAATCGAATTTAGAGTTAGGCGTATTGCTGGAATTAGCGATTATCTTGCAGTGCTTGCAGCGGGCGTTGGCAACATGGTTTGACAAGCAAGTTTACGATGCCAAAGTGTCAACAAAAGCTTCAATTTCTACTTACATTACTTTTGCTGTAATTTGGAGTCAGCTAGCTAGCGGGTTTAATAATTCTACTAAGAGCGGGGAACAGTTGGCCAATGCTTGTTTTCAAGTAACTTTGCAAATTTTGCGCGCTTTTTCTCAGCGGGAATATTTTCCGCTTTACGGCGGGATTTTTGCTTCGTTTGATGGTAAAGCTCTGCGTCATACTTTGGATTATTTAGATGAACCGCTGCGGCGAGTAGAAGGCACTCAAGCAAAAGCTCGGATTCTGACGCTTTTGGGTTATTCGATGCAGGCGGCTGGGGCCTACGAGCGATCGCTCTTGCTGCACAAGCAAGCGCTGGAAATTGCCCGCATGGAAGGAGACAAAGCTTGCGAAGTTGCCAATCTCAATCACATCAGCCGCAACTATGTTGCTCAAAAAAATTATCAGGAAGCGATTAATTACAGCCAGCGGGCTTTAATTATGGCACGACAAACGGGAGAGCGACAAGGCGAGGCAAATGCTCTGGCTAATTTGGGTTACAGCGAAGTGTTTCAAGCGCGGCAGTTGGAGGAGGTGGAGCCGGAGGTTTATGAGAGTGCGATCGGTTATTTGGAACAAGGTTTGTTGCTGTCGGAAAGATTGGGCGATCGCCAAAGTCAAGCTTTTTGTTCCAGCAGTCTCGGTATCGCTAAAATTGCCCTGGAAAATGCTGAAGCTGCGATCGAATATTTGGCAAAAGGTTGGCAAGCTGCCCAATTTTCGGGCGACTTATATTTGCAAGGTCTGAATTTGGCTTATTTGGCTCAAGCTTATTACAGAATCAACGAACTAGAACAAGCGATATTCGCTGGCAGTTTGGGAATGTATACTTTGGAGCAAATTGGGGCGGCGGAGTGGCGCCAATCGGCTGGATTGCTGACAATTTTGCAGGGCCAAATGGGGGCGGAATCTTTTAAAGAGTCTTTGGCGAAAAGTCGAGGGAATATCATTCCGGCGATCGGTGTTGACGGCTACGATTACATCCTGGAATTGTTGGAAGAATATCAGAAATCTATTTAAGGTTGCATTCATTTGCCGCGCGGGGATTAGAAACCGGGTTTCTTCGGAAAATCAACTTGGTTTCTGGTTGATTTTTTAAATAAACCCGGTTTCTTTGCCCTTCAACCTGCCAATAATATCAACTCCGTTAACTGAGGAACTGTAAAATCGAATCAACAGTCAATACTCAACTATCATTCAGTTTTTCGACCCGCGCGTTAACAGTCAATCGATTTTAGATTTTAGATTTTAGATTTTAGATTGAACTTCTAGGAAGAGCCTCAATTGCGGAGGAAAATTGGAGGCACAGCCTCCTTTCTCTGCGTTATCAGGTAGAGCCTGGAAGTCAAACAACACAGTCAACAGTCAACAATAATTCCGGTGCAACCGGAATTGATATAATTAATGCTCAACTATCACGGGTGTGCCAATTGCGACTTTCTCAAATAAAGCCTGTGCGTCTTTGTCAAACATTCTGACGCAGCCGTGAGAAGCCGCCGCCCCGATCGACTCGGGATTCGGAGTACCATGAAAACCAATCACATTCTTGCCATCGGTCCAAAACCCCATCCACCTACTCCCTAATGGATTGTCCGGCCCAGCAGGAATAAGTTCTCCTGTCCAAGGATTTTGCCAAACTGGATCTTTGATCATTTGCATAACTTTAAAATTGCCTGTAGGAGTTTCCCAGCCGCCTTTTCCCACAGCAACCGGGAAACTGGCTTGCACCTTATCTTTTCGGTAAACATAGACGCGACGTTCTCGCAATTTCAGCACTAAACGCACTTCCTCAATTGGATTTACCGGAGGCTTTGGTTCCTGGGGAATATACCGAAATGGTTCTCCCAAGGGCGGCAGTTCTGGGGCTGGGAGATTCGGCAATTGGACCTCGGATGTTAGCCCCTGTGGTGCGATCGCGCTATTACTTGAATTAGCGGCAGCCGCTTGCTGCTGTAGGGCGACCGACAGCGCGGCTGCACTCAAGCTCACCACAATTAACTTGTTAAATAAAAATTTGCTGTTCACCATTGTTTTGTTGACTAAATTCCTCACCAGCACTTCCTACAAATTTCCTATCTCATTATCCGCAAACCGCACCGGATTTGAAAACTTTTGACATGGCTTTTTGACGGCAACTGCGCTGCGCAGTTATTAGTTTCAATTCCACAACTGATAACTTGTAACTCTACACAAAGCTTAGGCAATAATACCAAAAAAACCTGGTTTTTATAGGGGGAGCAGTGGAGAGCCGCGAGAGATTATTGTGAAAAAAACCGGTTTATGCGTAAATCCTGCCAGAAAATGATTAAATTTTACCTCCGATTAATTTGATGTTTGAGCATTGGCCTGCTGGCGATCGGGAATTGAAACTATGGGGTTGCTGCATCCGGAAAGCACAATCTGTCTTTGGGTAGAGTTTCCAGCCCAGCAACAGTTAGGTTGGCTTAAAAAAACTGCAACGGTCGAGCGAACAAACTCAATATATCACGCCAACACTCTATAGATGCCAAGCGCTGAACTTGTTGTAAATCGGGAACTTATGATGTAAAATTTAGTCTTTAAATACTTGTTCGATAATCTTTTTTTGAGATTGTCCTAAATTTCCTACTCTGGGGATTAAACTAGATTAGGTCAAGATGTTGGGACTTTCGCGCAGCGGAAGCCAACCCGACCCTAAATAGCAGTTAATGTGAGGTTTCAATGCGTTTTCAGAACATCAAATTATTGACAGGTGCAACCCTGTCCGTGTTAATTTCGGCGGTCTCAGTACATCCTGCGATGGCTAACCCTGCAACTCAAATAGCCCAAACGCAGACCACCACAACAGCAAACTCTCGAACCATTACCGGTTTTGTCAAAAGTATTGTCGGCGACGTAGTAACAATTCGCGAAGAAAACGCGCCGTACAGGACTCTCAGGATTCAAAGATGCGTCCTGAGAATTATTGGCCTAGTACCGGGAATGAAAGTCAGAGCCACCGTGACCGGGGATCAGGTGCAAAATATCGCCGTAATCTCCGATTATAAGGTGGTAGCCACAACGGTTGCTCGTCCCGCAACCCCAGCACCGGCACCGCGTCCGGCCCCAGAACCCCCTCCCCGTCCGATGCCGGCTCCCCGTCCGATGCCGGCTCCGGCTCCCCGTCCGGCTCCCCGTCCAATGCCGGCTCCGGCTCCCCGTCCGGCTCCTGTGAGAGGACTTTGGTAGAGCTAGGTTATACGATTTTCGATTTTCGATTTTAGATTTTCGATTGAAGATTGAAGATTGGCAATGACTATCAAGCAATTTGGTTCCGGGTTCCCGGATTCAATCCTGGGGTCGCTTTCTTCAATTCTTTAATCTTTAATCTTTAATCTAAAATCTAAAATCGATTTAGTCCCGGACCCCCGGATTCATTCGTGGGGTCGCTTTCTTCAATTCTTTAATCTTTAATCTAAAATCTAAAATCGATTTAGTCCCGAACCCCCGGATTCATTCCTGGGGTCGCTTTCTTCAATTCTTTAATCTTTAATCTAAAATCGATTTAGTCCCGGACCCCCGGATTCATTCCTGGGGTCGCTTTCTTTAATTTGGGGTCGCTTTCTTCAATTCTTTAATCTTTAATCTAAAATCTAAAATCTAAAATCGATTGACTGATGAAGCTCAAGGTTTGGAGCAGGGGCCTATAGTTGCATTCTTTTTTGGCAACTGGTATGAGCAAGCGGAACCAAGTCACCGCGCACGCGGTGGCTTCGCTGTTTAATCGCAGTTAGAATAATAGAATTGTCCAGCAATTGTTGAGAAATCGCTGCTATGTATTACTTGCGTTTCTTGCTGCTAATTCTGCTGTTGCCAGTGATTGGGTGCGATCGAGCTACAGATGCTCGCGCCCCTGCTGTTGGCGACAACGGCCCCCTGTCCCAAATTCCCTCCCCTGCACCGCTGGTAAATGTTGGGACAAATCAAATTGTACCGACCAAACCGCTTTCGCCGCAGCCAATCCGCATTGTTGCAGCTTCTTTGCCGCAGCCAGGAGCCAGCGAAAGCGCCTCAAAACCTCCTCAAGTAATACCGATTCCCGCATCGCCTGTGCTGCGAGTGCCTCCTGGTTTTGTCGTTAACGTTTTTGCTGACAATTTAGACGCCCCCCGATGGCTGGCTTTGACGCCGACAGGCGATGTTTTGGTAACAGAAACCCGGCAGAATCGGATTACACTGTTGCGGGATGCCAACGGCGACGGGGTTGCTGAGGTTCGCAAGACTTTTGCAAGTGCCCAAAACCGGTTAAATATTCCCTTTGGCATGGCTTTTGCCGAGCGCTATTTTTTCCTCGGAAATACCGCTGAAGTCCGCCGATTTCCCTACACAAAAGGGCAGGAACAATTAACTGGTACTGGTCAAAAGATTGCCGATTTACCGGGCGGTGGCTACAACCAACACTGGACGCGAAATGTTGTCGCTTCCCCCGACAATAGCAAGATTTTCGTATCAGTTGGATCGCAGTCTAATGCAGATGTCGAACCGCTGCCGAGGGCGTCTGTTCAAGTGATGAATTTGGACGGCCAGAACAAGCAAATTTTTGCTTCGGGTTTGCGAAATCCGGTGGGATTGGATTTTCACCCAAAAACCAATCAACTCTACACGACAGTCAACGAACGCGACGGTTTGGGTGATGATTTGGTGCCGGATTACTTGACAAGAATTCGTCAAGGCGAGTTTTACGGCTGGCCTTACGCTTATTTTAAGCCGAATTTGCTCGACCCGCGCCACTCCAGAAATGGCAATAGCGATCGACCTGATTTAGTGGCTAAAACATTAATGCCAGACGTGCTGTTTCAGGCGCATTCGGCGGCTTTGGGGCTTCAGTTTTACGACGGCAAAACGTTTCCCAAAAGATTCCTGAACGGGGCGTTTGTGGCGTTTCGCGGCAGTTGGAACCGCAACGCTGGAACTGGTTATAAAATCGTGTTTGTACCTTTTAATGCGGCGAACGGACGCCCTCAAGGTTATTATGAGGATTTTCTGACTGGTTTTCTCACAGATCCGTCGGGCCCGAAAACTTGGGGGCGGCCGGTTGGTTTGCTGGTTTTACCTGACGGGAGTTTGCTGTTTACTGAGGAAGCGAATAACCGGATTTATCGGGTGCAGTATCGCGGCTGACGGTTGGGCGCTTGATAAATTCTTCACCCTCCTATACTTTTTGTTGAATCGGCAATTTATCTTGTTTTTTAATTTCACTATTCAATTTTGAGAGTCGCTGGGTTGGGGCGGGTTTTGTACAGAGATTGTCTGCTGTTGGTTCTGGTTGCTGGCTAAAACCGCCTCTACAAGCCTCGAATATGTCAGAACGATCGAGGTTTTGCGCGCCCTTTAAAATTCCGAACCGGGTTGTTTGAGAAACTCGGCTTCTTCGGGGGTTGTTTCGCGTCCGAGAATTTGATTGCGGTGCGGAAATCTCCCAAAACGCTGGATTATTTCTAAATGCTTCATCGCGTATTCAATGACTGAATCGCTGTCTGTATCGCCGCTGAGTTGACGAAATAGTTCAACAGATTTTTGCTGGTGTTCTAAGTTTTCGCTGTGTTCAAAAGGCAGATAAATAAACCATTTTTGTACAGTCAGCAATTCGCGCTCGAAGTTATTGTTAACAGCGTATTCGGCGGTGGCTAAGGCTTTGCTGTCTGTGGCGAATGCTTGGGGCGTCCCGCGAAACATATTGCGCGGAAATTGATCGAGCAGTAGTATTAATGCTAGGCAGTTGTCGGGGGAATCTTGCCATGAGTCGAGTTGACCGGAGGCGGCTAGTTCGTATTGCTGCATAAAGCGCGATCGCACTTCTGCATCAAACTCCGCATTTTTTTCAAACCACTTCTTTTGGACTTTGCCATACTCAGGAGAGTGCGATCGACCAAACCAAAAATCTAAAACTTCATTCATTAGCAATCCAGTATGCGATTGATTGTTGATTAAAGCTTTTGTGTCTGTAGTTGCACAAAATGCGCTATCTGCGCAACTACAAACCGCAGCGATTAATGATTCGCAATGATGACTTAGGAACTTTTGTTGTCCGGTGCTTAAATTTACGAACTAGCAAACAGTCTGTCCCAAGTTTCGCCTCCCACAACTCCGTCTACATGAAGGTGAGCTTGCCGCTGAAATCTTTTCACTGCATCTAGGGTTGTCGGGCCGAACACTCCATCAATTACGATCGGTTCGGGGCACAAACCCCGGGCGTTCAACACCTTTTGCAGTCTCTTAACATCTTCTCCTCTCGAGCCGTGTTTTAAAATCCTTTTATGGTGTCTCACTTGTGGTCGATGGCAATCATCAGTGTGGCAAGCTGAGCCGCCCGCTGCATAGTTGGCTCCACTTGTGCCCGTCAAAACTAATAGACCGAGAATTGCTAGTAAATAATAAAAAGTCTGTGTTCCGGCCATACTTTCCCTGTGAATTTTCTCAAGCGTTTTTTGCAAGTTTGACGATTGTTTGAGGGTGAGAAACCGGGTTTCTGGGATGGGGGCATCCAATCTTGATTGACCGGGTTTCTGGCAACAGTCAACCGACATTTTACAATATAAGTGGCTTTACTGCAAAATCTCCGATCGTGCAAGTTAAATTTTGTTGCTCTTTGGTAGCAGCAAAGGTAACAATTACTTCGCAGGCAACTGCAACTGTCAGGATTACCAAGTTTCGCGCCAGCGGGTAATCGCAAACGTCATCATTCGCCGCTGAAGGAACCCGATAGTGTTGGTTCCAAATTATTTCCGAGTAATCGGCAGCTAATCCGACGTGCACGCAGGGAAGGGAGGCGCTCGCACAGTAATCCTTGACTGCTTGCCGCCCGACACTGTTATCAAAAGTATCGATGACTGTGGCGCTGACAGCAAGCAGCCGATCGGCATTGGCGGGGGTCAATTCTTTTGAGTGCGCGTCAATGCTGACCCCCAAAGCGCGGTAGAGGTTGTTGGCGAGAATTTTGGCTTTGAATGCGCCGATGTCCGATCGATAATAGGGTTGAGTGGAAAGGTTGCGTTCCTCGATGCGATCGCGATCGATGACTTTTAAATGGCAAAAGCCCGATCGCGCCAGACTTTCTGTAATATTGGCACCCAAAGCCCCCGCGCCGCACACCGTTACCGGGAAATTTTTTATCAGCGACATCACTGCGGCACTTCTGTAAAGTTGTTCGTGAAAAAATATGCTCATGGTAATCAAGAATTATCGATTTTCGACTACTCCAACCAATGAATGCAAGTCGAAGTCTTTGTCCAATCCGCTGAGACAAATGCCGGCACTCAAAACTGTCAAGTCATTTTTGGCGATCGCAGAAGTGTGATGTTCTCCACTCCCGCTAGTCCATTCAACCAGCCAATAATTTTGGCGATCGCAAAAATCCCGCAATTCACCGCCGCCCATTTTTAGCGCCCGCTGCAAGCGCTGTCGGTCCCGCACTTTCGGATCGAAACCTTTAATATTTCGGGACACTAATTCGTAAACAGTCTGCATTTCCGGCGTCATCCCTTTAAAGCGAACTTCTTGAGGCAAAATCAACTTTTTCAAAGCTGCTTTCAATTCCTCAGACGGCCGCGGATCGGCGCGCCTGTCAATCTCTTCAAACCACAAACAATGACCGTCCCACCGGGCAACAATCTGCTCAAACTTCGAGCCTTCTGTTACTAAATGAACTGGTAGGGGTTTCGCAACACCAGTGCGCTGTTTAGCGTCAGATTCGTTAACAGGATAAGCCAGCCAAGTTTGCCCTTGCAGCAGGCAGGCCAAGTGCAAGCGAACGGGTACGAGCAGTTGCAAATACTCGGCCACTTGCGGCAAACTCGGCTCCTCAATTACCGCAGCAATTTTCTCATTAATCGGCCTAAAAATCGCCCACCCTTCAAAGTTTCGCGGCTGCGGTTGAAAAGTATAAACCATTGAGCTAACCCGTATCCGCACCCTTCCCCCGCGCACGCACGGAGCCAGGAATTGAGTATCGAGTAGCTGCCCTTCTTCTGCCGCAAGTTGGCTGAGAATTTTGCGAATATCTGTCACTGAATAGACCTCCGTAATTTTACTCTTTTTTACAGAACGCACTTTTAATTTAAGCAATCCTAAAGATTTGTAAACCCTCTTGACACGAATCAATCTCCTAATATAATATTGAGCGAGCATTAAAATTTAACCTTGTAAATATCTCAAGTAAATATGCTGCCAAAGCTCTTTTCTAAGTTGGTTGTAGTGACAGCTCTGACACTTCCTATTTTCGGCTCGGCCCAGGTAGCTAAAGCTCAAAACACCTATGGAGCTACTGCTTATTCTCCGACTTCTGACGCCACTGGTATTAGTTGGGATCATGCTACAGAGAAAGAAGCGCTAAACGCAGCAGTAGCGGCTTGTAATGAGCAAAGCGGAGGTGCTAACGATTGCGAACCGCTGACCTCTAATAGCAATAATTGTGGAGCGATCGCAGTAGGCAAAGGAGGAGCAGGTGCGGGCTGGGGTGAGGATAAACCAGCAGCAGAAGCTCAAGCTCTCGCCGGTTGCAGCGAACTTGAAGGAGGCCAATGTAAAGTCCAGCTTTCCGCTTGCAACAAGTAATTAAACTGATAAAAATCGGTCGGAGCGGTGTATATTTGGGCTCGTAAAATAGCTGAGAAAATAGTAAATGTAGGGTGCGCCAGGCGCACCTTACAAACTACACGCGACCTAAAAGTTGGGTGCGCAAGGCACACCTTACAGTGAATCTCCTACTTCGGAAGTAACTGCATCAGGTGGCAGCAAACTTTCTAATCTATCTTTAGACCAGTATTCCGTAGGATAAGCGAGTGCAATAATATCAGAGAGTCTAATCAGCCACGTAACTTGTCCGTAAGCATCGATATTTTCCGCCTGTTCGTGAGGGGAAACTATCACCAAAAGTTCCACAAACTCCCCGAACAAATTAATCGGGATGCCGCCGAAACTGCTATTATTTGTTTTAATCCAAACTTTACTGCCTCGATCGAGAGCTTCTTGGAGTCGCTGGCATAGCAAACTGGATTTTTTGACCTGGGATTTTTTGGCTTTAGACTTTTTTCCCATAGTTTTAAGAAGTTTAAGTAATTCCACAGTGGGTTACACAGTGGGTTGCACAGTGGGTTGAGATTTAGTGCGATCCTCTTCGAGGGCTTCGCTAACGCAGTTGGGTATTGAAACGGAGAAAAGCAAAAAGGGCGATCGCGCCGTCGCTACCCCATCACTCTACTCTATAAGAAAGTGCTGTACTGCGATCGTAATAACAATTTAATCCCAAATCGGGAAATGACACCAGTTCAATAAAAATGCGACTCTAGCCAAGCTTCAAACCCTTAAGTCATCAGTGATTCCCAATCTAAAATCTCAAATCTCAAATCTCAAATGGTATCACCTGCGGTGGCACTGTTGGAGAGTCAGTCAACGCGCCCCGTGTTTATACTGTGCCCAAATGCAGTATAATCGGCGGAATCTTCCCAAATCGTTTAAGTAAAACAATGGACTGGCGAAAGCTCATTCATCCAAACCCGAAAGCTTCCACAAGTCAACCTGCAGCGCCAGAAACTCGATTGTCTGTAGAATTCTTGCTGGGGTTCTTTGCTGCGGGATGGACCGAACAGCAGGTGTTAGAGAAATATCCCGCACTGACTTCGGAAAAGTTGCGCGCTGCTTTAGCTGCTGCGGATTCTCAGTTAGTGTCATCCATCGCTAATCCAGAGTTACTAGAAATTATCGCTCAAACGAAAGAATAATTGAAAATAGGTAAAAAGTTGTCGCTTGAGGATATTGAGGGAGATATTTGGGAGTAAACAGCGATATTAAATCTCAACTTCCCCCTAATTTTCTCTAACTCTTTCCCGAAACTCCAACACCGCCTCAAGGGGGTCGGGGCGTTGTACATACTCTGCAATCAGTGATAAATTCAAATTCGGCAACAACTCGCTTTGCTGCATTTTTTCATATTCCTCTCCCCGAAGATGATAAACCTCAAAGCGACGATTTTTCCAGAACCAAACCTCTCTGATTCCGAGCTTTTTGTAAACTGCTAACTTGTCCAGGCCGCCACTGCTGAGTACAACCTCGATCGCTAAATCAGGAAATTCTTTTTCAGTACCGATACAATAGCACTCATCCGGTTCTGTACCGCCCTTTTTGGCTTGAATGCGGAAGGTAGTTGAACCCAATCCCCAAAACCGAGTCCGTGTTTCTTGAAAATACGCTTCTAGCAGCATCCCAATATTGGTTTTATCTCGATCGTGACGGCGACTTGGGGACATAATTTCTAGCACTTCATCTAAATAAGTAACCCGATACCAAGGACTATCTCCGAGTTGAGTCAGTAGTTGTTCATACTGTTGCCAACTTACCCCGCTGGTAATAAATCTTTCCACGGGATCTTCGGTGAAAATCTCTAAATCGGTTGCTAAATCTTTGATTAATATTGAAGTCACCAACTGCTCCTCCCAAGTTTAGAGTCTAGTAGAAGATTGTGATTCTGTCATCAATGGTTTAACTGGCGATCGCTACCTCATTTTCAGTATCATCCTCTTCATTAATGCCAAATTTTTTGCAAATTTCATCGAGTGTCTGAGGTTGAATGACTCTTGCTTTAGCTCTTTTTAATGCTGTAAACAAACGAGTTGCATTGGCAGGCGACCTCAGCAAATAAAGCGTTTCTAGCAAACTTTCTAATTCTGCCTCAGAAATCAAAACCGCATTTTTGCCGTTAGGTCTAGTAATAACTATTACTTCCCCAGTTTCAACAGCGCGCTCGCAGAGATTTTTAAAATTTGCTTCTGCTTCAGTGTATGTAATCTCAGTTGACATAAAATTATAACTCCGACTAACTTAATGACTCAACTTTTATCACTTTACTAATAGTGATAGCGCGCTTTCAGAAAATCAATACGGTTCTCACTTACTAAATAAACAATACGATGTTCTTTATTCAAGCGACGCGACCACGCGCCAGAAAACTCGTATTTCAAGGGTTCCGGCTTGCCAATGCCTTCAAACGGATCTCGCAGAATTTCTCTGACCATTTTGATTAAGCGTAACGCCATCTTGCGGTCAGTTTGTACCCAATATTCTAGGTCTTATAAAAACTCAGGCTGAAAAACGGCCTGACGTTCTACGCGATCGCTCTCACCCTCAGCACTCATCTGGCAAACCCTGAATCATTTTTTCAGTTTTATGCTCCCTGCTATAAAAAATAAGGTGAGCATTGCCCGCGAGCTTAACTCACGAGCCATGCCCCATTATATCACTTATCATCCCTCACAGGCAGCGACGTGTCGAGAATTTCCATCAACAATTCCAGCCGCGAAGGACGGCTCAACATCGGCACTAAATTCGGCAAGGAGTAATAATCACCCGCAAACGTAAAGGTTTCCACCGATACTTGTTTGTCCTTCAATTGCTTCTGGACATATTGGCACCAAGAACCAACTCGCACAATCACAACATCAGGATTTACCCCCAAACTGCGGCAGTAATTCTGATAAGCATCTGCAAAATAAGGTGCAGCGTTTTCGCCTTCATCTGTTACCAGAATGAATTGCTCGACAACCTGCTTTTTAATTCGCATTGCTTCCACCGCGCAACCGCAACTTGTGCCGCCGCCAGCGCGAATGTGCTTGAAAGCGCCTTCCCAGTCTGTCAATTCGCTGCCGTTTGCTTGGACTGGATACGGCATGGTGTCAAAGGCATAAACGAACAGTGCAGCCTCGGAAATGCCGGAAATCAAAGCAGCGAGACGCTTCCCGACTTCGATCGCACTTTCCATACTTCCCGACTTGTCAATCAACAAACCGGTTGCTTTCGCAATCTTGCCGCCCTTCTTCACCTGTTCGTTTGTCACCGCTTCCAGCTTCGCCGCCGTTGCTGCGTCGAAGTTCGCGCCCGCGCCCGCAACACTTGCTTTGTAAGCAGAAACCCGATCGCACTTTGCCGCTTCATCCAGCTTCGAGTCAATCAACTGCTTGACTTCCGCGTGATCCATCGCGCCGCGCGACTGAATCGATTTCAAATTGTTGATGACTTCCTGCGGCGACATCGAGTTAATCAGCGCCGCCAAAACCGTTGGCGTTAGCTGTTTGATCGCACCAACTGCGATCGTATACGGAATCTTGTACTCCACAATCAAATTCGCCTGTTCCGCAGGTGTCGCCGCCTTCGCCAACTGCTTCAAAACGAATGCCAGAGAGTCTTCTGGCGGATTGTCTTTGAAGAGAATAGCGTTAGCGCGATCGCTCGGCTTGACGTGCAGCGTTGCGTACAAATGCTTCATCGCCTTGCGGTTGCGGATGGCGGCGCGATCGAAAAACTGTGCATTCTTTTCCCGCGATTTCAGATAGCGAGTGACAGCAGTGCGCGCGCTGCGGGGCACCTTATTCTGGTGCTGCTTCATAAAGTCCACAATCCGCGAAACCTCGTAGGGAGGGAACTCTTGCAGCATCATAAAACCGGCATCTCGGTGTTCCGTCAGCGCCGAAGTCAGCAAATTTCCGGCAAAAACTTCCTTGTGATCGCGCACGTCGCCGTGGCGTTGATACCACACTGCTAAATGACCGTAAAATATTGGGTCTAATTCGATAATTAACTTGTGAATTTCTGCCACCTTTTCCAGTTGACGGTGAGGAGTGGTGAGCAGACTGTTGAGCATTTCCAAACGCAAATCGCGTTCTGCTGCATTCATATTCATTGGTGCTACCTCCCATTTGGATTTTCGATTTTGGATTTTCGATTTTGGATTGTCAGGAATATCCAAAAATCAGGGGGTGGCAGTTGTTGCACGCTTGGCAATGAATGTAATAGTCACCGCGCAAGTTTAGCGAGCTTTTTTTTTATAACCTAGATAAGGTTGGTATGTAAGCTCTCCGAATTGGGGCGCGGCAACAACTGCTATTTTCAATTATTTCTGGGAAACTTGTTCTAAGTCGATCGCTCTCTTGTCTGGTTCCACCCACTTAATCCGAGCTTCCCAGGACATTTCGATTTTGGATTTTCGATTTTGGATTTTGGATTGTCAGGAATATCCTAAAATCAGCGGCTGGCAGTTGTGGTACACTTGGCCAGGGATGTAATAGTCACCGCGCAAGTTTGGTGAGCTTTTTTTTTCTAACCTGGATAGGGTTTGTATGTAAGCTCTCCGAATTGGGGCGCGGCAATAACTGCTATTTTCAATTATTTCTGGGAAACTTGTTCTAAGTCGATCGCTCTCTTGTCTGGTTCAACCCAATTAATCCGAGCTTCCCAAGACATCAGGCGCTCGCGCGTGTAATAGCGAAAGGGTAAAGTGCGATCGGCATATTTGGCAATCAAACCGTTAGCCAAATGTACGATCGAGCGATTTTGGCTTTCATCGGCGAGATACCGGCGAATAGTTCGCACCCAAAACAGCGTTAGTGTTTCGTGATACCCGCTGTTTGTTGTGGTTTCAATTCCTTGAACCGAGTTGTAACGTTTAATGCCATTGCGAATCGCATTTATCGCTTCTTGTTCCGAGTCATAAAACAGATACCACAGAGCAACGGTTAAATGTGCTTCGTGAGTCCATTGACTTCGCGGCAAGCTGCATTCTTGGAAGGCATGAATCAGACTGTCTATCTCCTTGGGCGAGCGGTAAATTATAGTTGTATTTTTCATAATTTAATTCTCCTCACCACTTTTACATCTAATATTTATAAATATGAGATGTTCCGCGCAAGTTAGCAAAGCGTTTTGACAGCCCGACCGCTCTACCCCTGAGCTACAGTCCCTTAAGCGGGACTGGCAGGATTTGAACCTGCGACCAATCGATTGAATTGTGTGTATGCGCTTCATCTGTTAGGGCGCGGAACAGATTTTTTTTTAAACAAAACCGGAGAATAATTTTACTTTTTCTTTCTCTTACCTCGGTAAATAATTATTTCCTTAGAGTAGTGAAATACACTTCGCGCAAGTCAAGAAAGCCGTTGTTCATACGCAGGAGTTGAACCCGCGACCTTTTCCTTTAGAGGGAATTGCTCTACCAATGAGCTAGTATGTAAGCTTCCTCAGTTAGGGCGCGAAGTGTTTTTTTACTTTAAAAAATGCTGGTTTTGGCGGCGCACAAGTCAGAGAAGCTATTTTTAAAACCCCTCTCCAAGAGGCGGAGAGGGCAGGAGTCGAACCTACTATTCGATCGCTCGAATGTTACCAGTTTGTAAGCTTCTTTAGTTGGGGTGCGCCTCCGACAACTGATGATTTTTTTATCCCGCGCAAGTTTGAAAAGCTTTTGACAATTTCTAGCGTGTTTGCCATTCCACCATAAAGACCGAAGCCTTCAGCGGGACTCGAACCCGCAATCTTTTCAGAACTAGAACCCCAATGTGTGTAGGCTTCTCGAATTAGGACGCGGAATAAAAGTTAATTCTTAGCCGTAAACGGCTTCTGGGCGGACAATTAAATCACCGCTGGGACGGCGATCGAGCACGTAAGAGTCGAAGCGATCGCCCTTGACATCAAAATGATTTGCCAGACGTTCCTGAATAGCCTTGTCGCTCATTCCTGCCCAGATGCCCAGTTGGTCTTCTGCCAGATCGTAGGAACGTCCTTCAAAACGAATGTGAACCATTACCGATACCTCCTAGAGCAATTTTGGATTTTGGATTAGTAGCTTATCTGCTCTCGACTTTGGCTTTTTGTGAGACTTTGCAAATTGCCAGCATCGGTAAAGATTCACGAAATCTGACAATTTTTACTGAAATAAACGCCGTCCTAAGTGATAAGCTTCTTTGATTGTGCGGATTTACTCAGCCTTTTTAATTGCTTCGACTTGGGCAGAACTTTTCTGTGCTGCATCCGCATTAAATTCGTTTAAATTAGACTGATTCGGTACAATCTCTGGCTCGGATGGAGTCGGTTTGTAGCCGAACACTGTGGTGTACAGTAACAACATGACAATTCAGTCTCTGTTACAAGACTTTCAAATTGATGTTCCTTGGAATTTCGATATATATTCAGTTTTCAAGGTTCAGAAGCGGTAGGAAAAATACAGGTTTTTGCTTGTCCTGTGCTTTCCATACTTTTATACTACATACGTAATACAAGGTTGTCAAGGGGGTCGGAAAAGTTTTTTGGTTTTTGGCCCAAACCAGCTTGGAAAGGTCAACTGCGGTGCAGGCACGCGGCACTGCGCGTACAATCCGGGGTAGGCACGGGGGCACTACTCCTACAATCCGGGGCCGGCGGGCACTGCCCCTACAAATTCTCTCCTTACTAGGCAGAACCTAGTAACGCATACCCAGAATTCTCTCGTTACTAGGCAGAGCCTAGTAACGCATACCCAGAGGCTCTGCCTCTTCAATTTGGATATCGATCAAACATCCTTAACATAAGAAATGCTGTCGCGAATATTGTGGAAGCCAGCAGACTCGTAAAGACGCAATGCACCTGAGGAATTTTCAGCATCGACGCCGAGAATAGCAGTAGCTACACCGGCAGCTTTCAGTCGATGCAAACCAGCCAGCAACATCGCTCGTCCCAATCCCATTTTGCGGAAGCCGCGCCGAGTGCCGAGACAAGCAATCCAGCCTTCATTGCGCCCGGTACGATCGCACTCTTGCACACTAATCTCGCAGCAACAAAAACTGACAAATGTGCCGTCATCAGCAACAGCAATCAAGTCTAAATCATTTCTGTAATCGGGTTTAGCTAACTCGTGCTTAAATTTATCCACCGTTAAATCGTGATGATTCCAGTGATCGATAAACGACTGGTTGAACATTTCTACCCAAGCTGCCGCATCCTGTTCGCCGGGGAACTGACGCAGGGCAAAACCTTCGGGAAAGTGCGGTTCTGGGATCGGTTCAGAGAGCGATCGCGCCATTCGGCAAAAATAGCGAGCGACCTTAAAACCGCAACTTGCCAGCACAGAAATGCGATCGCAATCCTCAGCGCGAGCGTAGGTTCGCAGCTTCACGCGCCCGCCCCGCATCGCAGACACCTCGCGCATCCGCACTTCACCCCAGGCGATCGCGGCTGCTTCCACATCGCCGGATCGCGCGTCGGGGTGGACGCGAAACCACAGCCAACCGTCAATTACTTCCCCAGGCTCAGAAATCGACAACTGAGCAAAGCCGATTAATTTTCCCTCCGCATCTTCCCAAAGGCGGATATCGCGGGCTACATCTAGGGACGGTGCGTTAAATTCTTGTTGTAGTTCCAAGATGGAAGTGCCTTCATCGAGCCGATCGACTTCTTCGCAAGTATTGATTAAATCGGCGATCGCATCTAAATCGCGATCGCCCCCATAGCACCGCCCTGAGAGATTTGCCATCATAGCTAATCACCATTCCCTGTTGTTATTCAGTTTAAAAATAGCTTGGGCGATCGCACTTTTATCGATCGACTCGGCCCAATGGTCGATCGGCATTAAAAATCCGACAACACAAACACCCCGACGCATCGAACCGCTACAGCAGTTGACTGGAGTCTTGAATTATCGCTTGCCAAATTATTTGTCTGCTGGCTGCAAATAAACAGAAAAATCGCCTCTACTTTTCCCCCATCGCTAAAGGTCATAATTCACCCCATTCTGGGCTAACCAGCGCTTACGTTTGTCGAAATCTGGCAAAATCTGCTCGACTTTATTCCAAAACGCATGATGGTGGTGCGGTTCAATCAAATGCACCATTTCGTGAATCACGAGATACTCGATCGTCACTCGCGGTAGCATCGCCACTCGCCAATGAAAATATAAATCTCCCTTGTGCCCGCAGGAACCCCAGCGATAGCCTAAATCTCGGACTTGCACGCAACGGGGAGAAGCTTCGAGGCGTGAAACAACAGCAGCAATTTGTGTATCTAAAATCGACGAAAGGCGATCGCCATACCATCGAATAAAAGCTTCTCTCCCCTGCGCCAGGGCTTCTCGCTGCAATTCAAAACGACTTTGATACAATCTCAAAGGAGGCTTTCCCTCCACGCCATCCACCAGTTTGAGGCTGTAGCGGCGTCCCAGATAGTAAAAGCCTTCCCCGGAAACGTATTCTTTAGCAGTGGTGGGAGGATTGAGAGATTCTTTCTCGATTAATTTACTGTGAATCCACAAGCGCTTCTCGTTGACGACTTTTTCTAATGTTTCAATTGGCACTTGTGGGGGAGTTGACAGAATTAATTGACCGTCCCGTTCGACGGTGATGCCAATGGTGCGACGTTTGGCACTGTGGCGTAATTCAAAGGAAAGGTCGCCAAAGGTTACAGTTGTCATAAGATGAGGCGAGATCGATTTTTACGGGCAAGTTGTACCAGTTTATCGGCTACTAATCCTATTTGGTCATAATTTACTGCATCACGCTCGTCTAAATAACCTGCTATCCATCTTATTAAATCTTCTTGAACTACAGGACGCTCCCAATTTACTCGCCGAAATTCTTGCCGAATATGGTTGACAATTTCGACAGTTATTGCTACAATTTCTGTGAGTTCTTTGTCTGAATGTTCGCGTAAAATATTCAGAAATGGCTGTTCAGTTTTGGGGTCTAGTCCTGTTTCATTTGTCTGGCAGCCTGTTTTGATTTCTTGGATGTATTCCCGCAATACTTCGACTTGTTCTTGCCAGTTTTCGGCGAGAGATAGGAGGATTTCTTGCAGTTTATCGCTCAATTTTTCATAATAAACAGGGTCTTCATCATAGTGGATACTAATGTGGTGGCGGGCGGCGAATTCCATTTCGGCTGCTTGGGCTTTAATTGACCGATGCCGCTGGACGTGGGTTTCAAACTCCAGAGACATAATATCAATAGGTGGAACTTTGGGGTCGATTCCTTGGGATTCAATATATTGGTCTATTAATGCCCGGACTTTTTCTTTGGCGCTGACAATGTTTAGCTTTTCGTCTCGATAAAGGTCAGCGACGGATTTTTTAATTAAACCGAGTTTTTTGGCATCTTTGACAAAGTTATAAGGATAACGGGATTCCGGACGGGGTAAAATTGTGTCTAAGGTGTCGAGAAAGTCGTTAAAATAATTATTGAATTTGACTCTAAGGCTCTCGTCTCTCAGCAAATCTACACAATCATCTACATCGTCGATAGTGCAACCGTTTTCGGTAAATAAATCCATCAATTTCTGGTGTTGATCTCGCAATCTCGGCAACTCTTCCCGGATATCAAACCAAGCGGCTTCTGTATCTACTTTATCGTAAATTTCCAAAGCTTTTGGTAGATTTACCCCGTAGTAATCTACAACTAAGCCATATTTTTTGGTATCATCATAAACGCGGTTAACGCGGGCGCTCGCTTGCAGTAATTCATACTCTTTCATTCCCCTGTCTAAATATAAAACTTGTTCCAAAGGTGCATCAAACCCCGTCAGCAGCATACTTTTAACAATTAAAATGGCTAAACTATCTTGGGCTAACGGCTTTTTAAATTTCTCAATATTTGCGTCTTGTTGGCTTTTACCAGTCCATTCTTTCCAGTTGGGAAGGTCATTTTTATCGGCAGAGATAACGGCGGCGAATTCTAGGCAGCGGATAGTTTCTAAGTGCGGTAAGGCTTGGACGAGGAAGCGAGTTTCTGGATCGAGGTTTTCTAGGGTTTCTGGGTCGAAACTTTGCAGGATGGGGGCGCGATTTTCCAGTTGTTGCACCAGTTCGTTTTGTGCTTCTATAAATGCCTCTTGGTAACGGACGGCGGCGAGGCGAGTTGAGGCGACAACTTGGGCTTTAAAACCTCCGGGCAGGATGCACTCGCAATAATGGCGCAGCATATTTTTTGCTTTAGCTTTAATCAGTTCTCGCGCTTCGCAGACTTGGGTTTTGGTGGCGTATTTGGCTTTTATTTGCGCCAGTTCTTCGGGGTTTTTATCCTGAAATACGAGTTCAAAGAGTTTATCTAAATCCTCGCCTTGGGTGACTGCACCTCTGGCTTCTAATCCTTCATAAATAATTGGTAAGGTAACTTTATCTTCTTGGGATTGGCGGATGTTGTATTGGTCGATAAAATCACCAAAAATTTGCTCGGTCGTTTTCTTGGCAGATTGGACGATCGGAGTGCCAGTAAAACCAATTCGCGCACAGTTGGGTAAGGCTGTCAAGAGGTTGGTGTGGAGGGTGCTGGCGTGCGATCGGTGGGCTTCATCAATTAGCACTAAAATATCTTCAGAAAGATTGAGATTTTTCGGCATTAGCTCGATTTTCTCTTCTTCTTCCGAGTCTTCGCCGCCTTGGAATTTTTGAATCATTCCGAATACTAAATCTGCACCCGGTTGTTTAAGATGTTTTTCTAATTGTTTGACTCTTTTGGCTCTTTTTGGCTTTTCTCCTGTGAGGGTAGCAGTATCAGAAAGTTGTTTTTCGAGGTCGGTGCGATCGGTCACGATGACTATTTTAAAGCGGCGCAGTTCGGGAATGGTGCGGAGTTTCCGAACTAGGTAAACCATTGTCAGGCTTTTACCCGAACCTTGGGTATGCCAAATAATACCGCCTCGTTGGTCGTCTGTGCCGTGTTGTTGGCGAGTTTGGTTGTGCAGAAGTCGCTGAAGTGCTTCGTGGACTGCGCGATATTGTTGGTAACGGGGGATAACTTTAATGGTGCGTCCGCTGCTGGTTTTAAAGAGGGTGAAGTTTCGCAGGATGTCGAGGAGGTTGGCGGGGTGCAGCATTCCGGCAATTAGGGTTTGGCGGGAGTTGAGATGATCCCCCCCAGCCCCCCTTAATAAGGGGGGAGAATCGGAAGCCCCGCTTGGTAAGGCAGGAGAAGCGGGAGAATCAGAAGCCCCCCTTGGTAAGGGGGGTTGGGGGGATCTCACATCTTTCCACTCAATATAATGTTCGTAGTTTGCACCGATCGCACCTGCAAATGCTCGTTCCTTGGAAGCGGCGATCGTTAGTTGGTTGTAATAAAATAGCTTTTCTGCGCCTTCGGGTTGGCTAGCACCTCTTTGGTTGGAATATTTTAAAAGATCGCCTATTGCTGCGGTGATGGGATTATCCAGCTTGGGGCTTTTGCACTCGATAACGACGAGGGGAATCCCGTTAACAAATAGCACGATGTCGGGGACGATAAAACCTCCGCCGCCTACTGCCCAAGGGGGGTTTACTCGATATTGGTTGATGACTAAAAACTCGTTACGGTGAAGATGTTCGCGGTCAAATTCGATAAAGTTAACGGTGACATCTTTGCCCTCTGGCCCTTCTACAACGGTGCCTTTGAGTAATAATTCTGTGGCGGCTTGGTTGGCTTCCATTAGTCTCGGGGAAGCGAGGCGTTCTAATTGGCTGGCTGCGGCGTTGACTTGGGTTTCGTCCAGCCATTCGTTGCCGTTTTCGTCTAGGTTGATGCGTTTGATGGCGGCTTTGAGGCGGTTAATTATCAGGACTTGCTTGAAATTCTCGCGATCGCTAACTTGGGGGTTGTCCCAACTGCCTTCGATGTACTGCCAACCCATGCCGATAAGTTCGTCAATGGTTGGCTTTTCAGAGTGGATATATTCTGGTGTTGGTTGGGACATTGTTCCAGTAAAGGTAGGTTACGAGGGTTGATCGCCTGCATCCGAAGCCACAGTTGCATCGGGTGCTACCGATTCTAGCTGTGGTGGCAGATGATTGGTAATAAAGGAACTCCAGTGAGGTATCCCATCTGAATCAAATTCCATCTGTAAAATAGACGCATTCGGTACTGGAAAGCCTCGGGAAAATCCCAAAAGCCGAGTCATCGCAACGGCATCAATTACCCTTGGGTTAGCCAAAATCTGCCACAGCATTGCTTTGATAAAAAATCCATGTGAAAAGACAACAACAAAACCGGATTGTTGTTGTAACTGGTTCAGGGTAGTTCGGACTCGTTCCATCAGTTGAACCAACGATTCGGCGTTGGTTCCATCGACATAATTAGGATCGCAGCGGTCCCAGTAAGCTTTGCTCAAAGGTTTGCGATCCTGGGTTGTGGTTGGTTGGTCGAACTGTTGGCCCAGATACGTAAATTCCTGAACTTGCCAAACCTCGACGGGTGTATGTGGAAATTTTTCAATCAATGGTTGAGCAGTGAGTTGTGTTCTGAGATAAGGTGAAATCACAATCAAGTCGGGAGTTTGCTTAACGGCGGTTGGAATACATGAGGATTGTCTGTAGCCCAATTCACTTAAGCCATTTTCATGGGGCCCAATAGTTGCCACTCCTGCATTTGATTGACTTTGACCATGACGAATAAGCCAGATAGACACGGTTTGATATTCCCTCTCATTTAATGGGTGAAAATCCCAGGACTAGCTAAACTGTATCACTTGCAGGGGTGAATTTATCGACATCTTTGACCCGCACTTTTCCGGTTAGCAAGTCGTGCATCAGTCCTTTTTTCTGGAGTTTGATCTTGTCGCGGTAGGCTTCTTCTTTCCGGATGCGGGTGTCATGGGTGTCGATGAACTTCGCAATAGCTTGTTGTTCCAATGGTGGAGGAAGAGCAATTAATAACTCTCGTAAGTCAGCTAGATTCAATAATGATTGGGTACTTCCAAAGGTAGTAGCTGCAATAGCTTCTTGTACTATATGTGATTGCAAGTAATGAAAAACGAACCGTGATGAATTTATCAGAGAAATTGGAATACGTGCCAAGTTTCTATGCAAGTTAGCACCAGTTAGCGAATCAGGAATTTGAGCGATTTTACCAATAGTACCGACTAAAGACATGACAATTTCACCACCGCCGAGTCGAGTTCGTGCATATTGAGCATCAAGCCCCTTGCTAATTCGGTGCAGGTTTAAAGGTTCAATTTCCCCGTGAATAACGTCTTGTATTTGAAGTAGAGGAATACCGCCAGAAACATACTCTCCTGGCTTTAATACACCATAAGTAATTGAATCTGATGAATCTGTTAAAGCCTTTAAAGGGCGAACATCCCAATCTTTCGGAATTCGTCCTAGTGGTGAGTCTTTGAACTGTTCGGGGTGCCCGATCGCATCCCTCAATTCCCCATTCTCATCTAACCCCCGTGTCAGCAAGTCGTGCAGCAGTCCAGCCTTAATCTGCTTGAGCTTGGCGATGAGAGAGGAGGTATGTGCGATCGTTTGATCTACCGTATCCAAAATGTCAGCAATGCGCTGCTGCTCATATATCGATGGCAGTGGTACACAGAGACTAATTATGTCCTGAGAGCTAAAGCTTGCTTGGTTAATTGCAGGCTTTACTGTTGCACTTATTTGTCTCTGGAAAAGACTGTGGCTGAATAGGTAAAAAGTAAATCGGGGTACAACAAGGTTTTTATCCAGCGACAAAGCAAAATTATTAAACCCTACCGTCGTTGTTTCATGTAAAGAATCAATAAAACTTACTTTTCCTATCTGTGCAGCACTGTTTACACAATTGATAATTACATCTCCTGGGCTGAGAAGGCTATCCAAAAGCTCGGGTTTTATATCTAAATGCTTACAAACTGCCCAATCAATTTCCCCAGATTCACTAATATTATCGCTAGTTAGGTAGCGTACACCAACTCCATCGTTATTTACAGCAAGTGAAGGACCACGCTTAATTTTTCTGACAATTTTAGATAAGGAAAATACATCCCAATCCTTCGGAATTCTCCCAACAGGCGAATCCTTAAACTCCTCAGTCTTAACCAAAGTCTCACGCATACCCTAACCCACTCAAAAACTCATTCAACTGCTGACGCGCCGCATCCCGTTCCGATTCAATATCCTGCAACGTCACCCGATACTTATCCCACCAATTCTCTACCGCCACAATAACCTGCTGACGGTGAGCCGAGACATATCGCTCCAACTCAGCAATTAAGCCATCCTTGAAAATCCCCAACACCAACCCCTGACAGTCTTCATCCGTCAACGCCGCACGCGCCGCTTCCAAACGCTTCACCAACTCATTCTTCAGCCTCCTCAGCCTCCCCTTCGCTTCATTCAATTGCTTTTTAATTTCCTTATAGGGTTCCAGTTGTTTCTCAATCTCGGCAATTTCCGCTTCCATCGGCTCAACCGTCGCCGCAAGTTCTGCGATTTTATCCGCATTCAACAACGGCGAATTCTTCCTTAAATCCTTAATTTCCTTCTTCGGCTCCTTAATCGAATTTTTCAGAGTCTTGAGCCTTGTCTCCAACTCCTTAGCAAAATTAACCGCCTCCGCCTCCTCATCGCTGGCTTCTCCCTCTTGGGCCTCGGCCTCTTCCCCCCCTTCAAACGCTTCTTTTTGCTGTTCTAACTCCGCAATTCTCGCCTCAGCCTCAGCAATTTCCTCCAGATAGTCCGGCATCAACCGCACCACCAGCTTATGATTGAGCGGGTCGAACTTCGTCTGATTTTTCTGCGTCTCATCATCCTGTTCTAAAGCATCCCGAATCGTATCCACCCAACTATCAACCAACCCGCCAAAATCCGATTCTGACAGCGTTCTGAGTTCATACTTCACCTCATCCCACCAACTCGCCACCACACCCGCCACCTTAAAGCGGTCAAGTAAACCCACAGGTTCCAGGCTATCAACAAACGAATGCAAAAACTCCCCTCGCAGTTCCATCACCTTCTTCGTTTTCGGCAACTCGCCCAAATCTGGTGCATGAAGTTGCCACCAAGCAGCAAAAACACTATAAAGCTTACCTTCTTGTTGTTGAACGCCAGCATCAGATTCAATAAAATTTTTAATCTGCCCTCTTTCCGTAATAGAGGCAATAAAATCTAAATAATCCATTAACAACGCTCCACTAAAATTCTAGTTGGATCGAATCCATGCGCCTCCAACAATGGACGCTTTGCCTCTACCTCAACTTTCGGAATTCCTCCCAATAAATGAGCTTTCACATCCTGCGGTTCCGGCGGTGGCGCATTGTCCGCATAGCGGCGAATATTGCAGTTATAATCATTGTCTGCTAATTCCTGCTTTGTCACCACAGCCGAATAACCCGGTAAAGCCTGAAAATTTTCAAACACCCAGGTAATCTTTTCAATATGTTCGGGGCGCAAATAATTCTGAGCGCGACCTGCATAATATTCCGCATCGGCATTAATAAATAATACCTGATTTTTACGTTCCGCAGGTTTCGCTGCTTTACTCCCCCGCATCACCAAAATACAAGCCGGAATCCCCGTCCCATAAAATAAATTTGGCGGCAAACCTATCACCGCTTCTAAATGGTCATTGTTAATCAAACTTTCCCGAATTTTCTTTTCTTCACCCCCCCGAAACAGCACCCCATGAGGCATTACCGTCGCCATCAGCCCATTATCTTTTAGCACCGCCATCATGTGCTGAGCAAACATTAAATCTGCTTTTTTCCCCGTCTCAGGACAAAACCCATGGGTAAACCTTCCCCTAAATGCCATCCCTTCACTGGTATAATTTTGGGAAAAAGGCGGATTGCTAATTACTCGGTCAAACCGCATGAGTTCCCCGCCTTCAATATGTAAGGGATTAAATAGGGTATCATCATTCTGAATATCCGCGTCCCGAATCCCGTGCAGCAGCATATTAATCGTACAAATTGCCCACACGCCGCCGTTATAGTCCTGCCCGTAAAGGGCTAAATTTCTGCCATCGCCGCCGCACTCTTCAATATATTGCTTTGCCTGAATTAATATCCCCCCCGAACCACAACAAGGGTCATAAACAGACATCCCTGCTTGTGGTTTCATCAGCCGCACCATCAACTGCACGACTTCACGCGGCGTATAAAATTCGCCCCCTTTCTTCCCCGCCGAATCAGCAAAGTCTTTAATCAAATACTCGTAGGCAGCGCCCAATAAATCGGGAAATACTAAATCTTCATTTCGCAACCGATACTTACTAAAATGTTTAATTAGTTCGCGGAGTTTGGCATCAGGAATTCTACTTTTACCAACTTGACGGTTAAAGTCAATATGATTCAATACTCCTGCTAAAGCTTGGTTATTCTCTTCCAGCCCTGCCAAAGCCTTATTTAGCCCATCAGCTACTTTTTGATGTAGTTCATCGCGAATATAAACCCACCGTGCTTTTTCCGGTACAAAAAAAGCCTCTTGGTAACTCATGGGATTTTCCGCCCTCAGTTTCGCATCTTCCGGCGTGCGTCCCCGTGCCAGATTGTCTTGTAGAATTTGGTCATAACCTTGCTCAAACACATCCGAAGCGCGTTTGAGGAATAGCATCCCAAAAATATACTCTTTGAACTCCGAAGCATCCATATTGCCCCGCAGGATATCGGCGGCGGCAAACAGATGTCGTTCAAGTTGCGGCAGAGTTAGCTTACCCATAAAAATATACTTAATATTAAGAAAAAAATATTCCTGAGAAATACGATCGCACCTAATACCAATTTTTTATGAGGCCCCGTAGAATCCGATCCCCCCTAGCCCCCCTTAATAAGGGGGGGACAAGAGCCCGATCGACAGTCCCCCTTAATAAGGGGGGGACAAGAGCCCGATCGACAGTCCCCCTTCTTAAGGGGGATTTAGGGGGATCGAGATATGTGCAACTTCACATTAAATTGGTATAACTCACCAGCTTACTAGCTAGCCCTTGATGAATCCGATCTAACCAGACAGGAATTACAGGCTGACGAGATTTTAAGGATGCGTTCGCGAAGCGTGCCGGAGGCATATCGCACTCTCCAAATCAAACTCTACCAGTTGGAGCGATCGCTATGAAGGAATCCCAAACATCAACCGCCCCAGCCAAACCCAATTTGTAAATTCCGGTTCCTTCCCCCTCAGCCGTTGCCGCCTCCGAAGCGCCGCCTCAAAACTCAACCCCACAGACAGACAAGACTCGATCGCAGCCAATGCCGCCCAATCAGACCGAGAGTAATAAACACTGGGCCCGGTACCCGTCCCGGTAATCGCAGAACAATCCCCTTCTCTCGCCAATACTGCAACTGGCCAAGGGTGCAGCCTGTAATATCAGCCGCCTGCTTGCTGGGAAAAATGGGAGTAGAAGGACTCGAACCTTCGACCTTGAGATTAAGAGTCACCTGCTCTAACCAACTGAGCTATACTCCCGCATTTAAGCTAGGATAACACAACCGTTCTGAAAACTCAACTATTTTTGTAAAAATTTGTGGCGATCGATCCCAATCACCCGAAAAGTCTCTCAACGGATACGCGAATGTCGGGAAATGCCAGCGGTATAACCGTTCCCGCCTCGATCTTTTGCTTTGTAGCGTACTCGCCATTTTGAGGATAGCGAAACACGATCATTTGCTTAGCAGATAAATTTAAAACCCAATATTCTTGAATTTCGGCCGATGCATAAATGGCGGCTTTCAACTCTAAATCCTTCTTCAAGCTAGTTTGAGCAACTTCTACAATCCAAAAGATATCTTGAGGTTCCGGATGGCGATCGTTGTAAGCAGACTCCGGCAATCGCACGATCGCAATATCTGGTTCTGGTTCAGAGTCTGATAGCGTAATCGGCCCGTTGAAGCGGACATCAGCTTTACCAGCGAGTAGTTCTTCGAGGTATTTAGTACCTCGTTTGGTTGTGTTGTAATGAATTGGGGTTTCTGGACTCATCTGGCAAACTTCACCGGCTAGCAACTCCACACGGCGATCGCGTAGAATCCCTGCTTCAATCATGCGGTGATAGTCGCCCACAGACCATTTAGCTAGCGTTTTCATTGCAGAATTGACGCATTTTCTTAAAAGAACAACTTTATTTTACACTATCGCCCTTATTCAATACCTAATTAAAATGCGATCGCCCTGATTCCACATTTGATTTAAGCGCGATCGACCTCAACTACCTCCCCAGAGTTGTGCAAAACCTGCGGCAGACCATCCAACCAAATCTGAGACTTGGCCATCTCCAATCTCGACAATTCCCTTGACTCCATCTTGGCCTTCTACTGCATCCACACAGAAAAATTTGCTGTGAATAAATGAATGAGTAAGGTGGACTTTTGCCCACCCTACTGATTCTAATTGGTTCCGAAAGCGTCTACTTCAGAATTCGGGAGACCACACCGGCGCCCACAGTGCGATTGCCTTCGCGGATGGCAAAACGCATATTTTGTTCGATCGCGATCGGCTGCAACAACTTCACAGTCATATTAACCCGATCCCCCGGCATTACCATGTCGATCGAACTCCCGCCATCAGCCGTAAAAGATGCGATCGTACCTGTAACATCCGTTGTCCGCACGAAGAATTGAGGGCGATATCCCGCCAAGAAAGGAGTCCGGCGGCCGCCTTCTTTTTCCGACAACACGTAAACCTCAGAATCGAATTCAGTGTGAGGTTGAATTGAACCGGGTTTAGCAAGTACCATCCCCCGCTCAATTTCGTCTTTTTGGATGCCGCGAAGCAACAAACCGACATTATCTCCAGCCATTCCTTCATCCAGAATTTGCTGGAACATTTCAACACCGATAACAGTTATCGTGCGAGTGTTGTGGATTCCCACCAATTCCACAGTGTCGCCGACTTTGATTTTACCCCGCTCGATTTTGCCCGTGGCGACAGTTCCCCGACCTTTGATCGAGAACACATCTTCCACAGCCATCAGAAAAGGTTTGTCAATATCGCGATCGGGCGTAGAAATCCAGTCATCTACCGCATCCATCAAATCGTAAATGCCATCAACCCACTCATCCTCGCCGCGGTGTATTTTCGGATTAGCAGTCATCTTTTCCAGCGCTTTCAGTGCCGAACCTGCGACAATTGGAATATCATCGCCCGGGAAACCGTAAGAACTGAGAAGTTCGCGAATTTCTAACTCGACCAACTCCAAAATTTCCGCATCCTCCACCATATCTTTCTTATTCAAAAAGACAACCAGCTTCGGCACTCCCACTTGCCGCGCTAACAAGATATGTTCGCGAGTTTGAGGCATTGAACCATCTGCAGCGGACACGACGAGGATTGCACCATCCATTTGAGCGGCACCCACGATCATGTTTTTCACGTAATCAGCGTGACCCGGACAATCAACGTGAGCATAATGGCGATCGCCTGTTTCATACTCAACGTGAGCCGTATTAATCGTGATTCCCCGCTGTTTTTCTTCCGGTGCAGCATCGATTTCATCGTACTTTTTCGCCTTGGCCCGACCCTGGGCAGCCAGTGTCATTGTAATCGCCGCTGTTAGGGTTGTTTTGCCGTGGTCTACGTGACCGATTGTACCGACATTGACGTGGGGTTTGTTCCGTTCAAATTTGGTGCGTGACATTACATTTTATTCTCCTCTAAGTGTTGTTTTTGGTTTCTAATCATGAGTTTTTAGTCCTTAGCCTGTTATTGATGACTAATGATTGATGACTAATGATTAAAAAGGAAAGTGGAGGAGTCGAACCTCTACAGTTTTGGCTGTACGCTGGTATTCCAAACCAGTTGCTGTCCACACAGCCGCACTTTCCAATTTTTGGACTTTTTAACCGCAGATAATTGCAGATGACGCTGATGAACGCAGATAAATGCAGCAGATTCCATGCAACAATATGCCCTTTAATCTCAAATCTCAAATCGATGTTTGGGAATTTTTAACCGCAGATAATTGCAGATGACGCTGATGAACGCAGATAAATGCAGCAGATTCCGTGCAAGAATATGCCCTTCTATCTTAAGTCTAAAATCTCACAGCTCTCCCTCAATCTAAAATCTAAAATCTAAAATCTAAAATCGATTCAGTGGGTGGTATAGGAGTTGAACCTATCTGATACCGGTTAAAAGCCGGGTGCATAACCGCTTTGCTAACCACCCTGAAAATTTTAGCGTTTGGGTAATTCCTAAAAAATCATTTTGTAGTAAATACTTCACTCCTTTTTTGCTGGCGGCAATTGCAACGGATAAAGTCCCGATTGCTAATGCTTCAGTCGATAATGAAGCAACATGAAACCGTTGCTATAGATTTTGCGATCGGCAAGTTCCAAATTTGTCGGATCGAGTGCACGGGAAAAAAGAGGAATTCCCGATCCGATAACTAGCGGATTCAACTTGACAATCATCTCGTCAATCTCAGAAAAAAGAGTGGCCGCTAAAGTGCCACCACCGCACAGCCAGATGTCTTTACCCGTTTCTTTTTTCAATTCCTTAACCAATGCGACAGGATTGTCCGAAACAAGTTCAATATTCTCATCGGGACTGGCTTTCATAGTGCGCGAAAAGACATACTGCTTCAAGGTAGGATAAGGATTAGTTACACCAACATTTAGCCCTCCCTCATAGGTTTTCCGTCCCATTAAAACCGCATCAAACTGCTTGTTCTCTGCACGAATGCCTCGGGCTTCCTGAAAGTGAGCAGGAAAAGTCTCAGGAAAGGACTCGAACAAATCAGCGAAATGCTCCCCTTGCATAGGAAAACAATCAAATGAGCCATCTTCGCGAGCAATAAACCCGTCAACGGTGCAAGCAACGTAATATTTTAGTTTTCTCATATTTCACCTTTTTTATTAAGTTGTTTGGTTACTGCTGGCTTCTGAATGTAACTAATATATCCAATCGCTCCCTTGGTTAGAGATTTGCGATCGACCTTTTTATTGGTTAGCGCACTGTTTCGCAGCAGCAGCCATTTTATCGCGCGGAGCCCGTATCCCTACAGACATCGCAGCAAAGCGCGATCGGTACTCGGAAAGGAGATAAGCTGGTGTCAACTAAATATGACTGCTGCTAATGCCTGAACAAGAGGAAGGTTCCAAAACCATAAAAGTTACAATGCCCAACCGAATCCATCAAAAGCTGAAGAAGCTGTCTGACGAGTCAGGAATATCCATGTCTAAACTGATGCTCCTGGCAACTATCAACGAATATAAGCTGATTGACGATAAACTTACCCCAGACTAGCCCCATTTAGTACCCTTTCTTTCCCCATTGTGCTATCCTTCAGGGAAATAGTCAACCCTGGAGGTGTGCTTGTGACTCAAGATCAACTCGAAGCCCTTGTCGATGAACTCGGCTTAGTGTCAGTCGTCAGCCTGCTGGCAAATATCTGCCACAACAAAGCCCGACAAACGTTGTGCCTGAAGGGACAAGGGGCTAATCCTTACACCGCTTGGAACAGCAACGGCTTCTTGCTGAAGCAGTTGATGACCAGACTGCGGCCAATCGGCAGCTACGATCGCGATTTAGACCTCAAGAACAACTGAGGTTCTGAGGTTCAACCCGTGCAAGTGCGTAAAGCATTGGTTTTATTCGGTTAATAGCCGAGTATGTATGCTTTAACTGTTAGGGCACGGGTTGAAACTCTTCGATTTGGACTTGAACCTTGAATGGAGAGGACGGGACTCGAACCCGCATCGATCGACAGCAACTTTCAGGAAACGCGCTTCCTTACTGCCCGCAAGCAGACGGGAACTGCCCCCATCTCGGACTGTTAATTCCTTTCAGTGCCTCCGCAACCCGCTGCCAGTTTGCGTTTTCAGGGAACGTCGCGAAGCAACTTTTTACCCTACTCAACAAACCCGATCGTCCTTTTGAGAGCCGCTTTTCCAAAGTTTTTACGGTGCCATTCCACTTAGGCGACCTCCCCATAATTTTGCTCGCTGTATGTACGATCGCAAATCAGGACAACTGTTTTCGCTCTAGAATATAAGGCAACAGTTTGGCGATATTTCTCGCATCATCAATACCTCGGTGATGAGTTCCTTCTAGCGGTAAACCCGCGAGTGTCAAAGCTTTTGCCATCCCATGACGTTTTCGCAAACCTTGCTTGTCCGAAAACAATCGTTTGAGATTGACATGAGGATAAGCAATGGGAAAAGGTACTTTGTGAAAATTGCTGTCTTGTTGAAATTGTTTGCGATCGAAATCGCCCCAGGAACCAAATACACCATTTGAGTAACCAGACAGCCAGTTTTTCATAAGTGCGATCGCTTCCGGGTAAGTCGGAGCTCGATCGACTTGTGCTTGAGAAATAGATGTTAGCGATTTGCAGAATTCAGTCAGGATAGGATGGCGGATAGGTTTGATGAAGCTTTGAAATTCATCAACAATACTTAGAGATTCTGAATGCACCATAACCGCTCCTATTTCGATAATTTCCATTTCCTCTTTTCTGATATTTCCGCGATCGCAGCAAGTTGCTTCAAGGTCAACCACCAGATAGTAATTGTAATGCTGTAAATTCATATACTGGAATTAAACCTCACATAATATATTTCTGACCAAGAATTTCAAAGGTGGTACCCGCCACGTGATTGATCCGTGGAATCAATCCCAAATCGAAAATCTAAAATCCTCAAGCCCCCGCATTTATCCGTGGGGCCAATCTAAAATCTAAAATCTAAAATCTAAAATCGATTGACTCGGGCGCTCCCACCAAAGAAACCGGGTTTTTTACGAAAAAACTTCGTTACAGCCCGCAGATTGGTAAAAAACCCGGTTTCTGATCTCCATGCGTAAGCCCTATATTGATGACTTACGCATATTCTTCAAAACCCGGAGGTGTTTCATCAAAATCATCCGCAACGTAAGTAAAAATTCCTTGACCGCAGCCAAATTGACCAGGTTTGAGTACAGCAGTCTTTTCGGGTGACTTTTCTTTCAGTTTTTGGATTTCGTTTAAAAGTTGAATATCCTTTAATAACAAAATCCACTGCATCAATTCTAATTTGAGAACTTGAATGCTCATGGCTTCTATGTTGAATAACTAGCAAATCTAGACTTATTATAAACCAATCCATCCACCGAGGAGGTACTGCCCCTCCTATCGCCGCGTTATCAGCACGGTGTCTCACTTTTCGACTTCCGGTGGTTAATTAAAAGGAAGATGAAGGAATCGAACCCTTACAGTTACCTGTACCCCAGTTTTCAAGACTGGTTGCCAACCATTTAGCGGCATCTTCCAAGGGGTGTCCGACGGGGCTTGAACCCGCTAATAACTAGCTTCACGGGCTAGCGTCTCGACCGCTTCGACTTCAGACACCGGAAGTGGAGTCAAGGAGAATCGAACTCCTGGCCTCTTGCGTGCAAAGCAAGCGCTCTACCAATTGAGCTATGACCCCTTATACTATTTTAGATTTTAGATTTTAGATTTTAGATTGGGGATGAGTTAGTGGATATGGTTTGGAGATTCCCCACACTTGAATTAGTTTTTTAAAGTGGTATTAAGTCGCCCCTAACAAAATTTTAGACGAATATTCAAGCTTCTAGATTGATTTGTGCAATCAATCTCAAATCCAAAATCCAAAATCCAAAATCTAAAATCGGTATGGTGGATTGCGATCGGATTTGAACCGATATCTTTCTAACAGCCAGTTAGATGCTTTACCAATTAAGCTACGAACCCCAGACAGCAGGAGCGGTAGGACTTGAACCCACAACATTCGAGGTAGAAGCTCGACACTCTATCCAGTTGAGTTACGCTCCCATGTTTTTTGTTAATGTGCGATTCCCTACGAGATAGCTGCGCCGCGCGTACTTTCCGTGCAAGTTATCAGAGCATTGCGTTTTCTCAGTTACTAGAGGGACTGGACCGATGAGTTATTACACACTCTTTAAAGGATGGCTACCTTTAAGCCAACCTGCCGGTTTCAAAGCACTCCCCGTTCTCAAACGCCCGCTGATTTTGACAGCGTTACCTTTCCTCTCGTACTAAAGTATGTAGGCTCCAAAGATTGAGACACGCAAAGGGCGTGAAGCGCTGCTATCCCGTAGGGAATCGCTCTTAATATAAAAAATTATCCATTCAATGGAATCAACCTCCTTAAATTAAAGCAAAAACAACGAGAGTGGTAGGACTCGAACCCACAACATCCGCGTCCGAAGCGCGGCGCTCTATCCATTGAGCTACACTCCCATAAATTGGTAGTCCTGACAGGATATTACCCCGCGTCTGCTTGTAAGGCAAACGCTCTACCGTTGAGCTACAGGACTACAAAAGCGGATGATGGGACTCGAACCCATGCGCTGAGAATGGCATACTCAGATGCTAGCCTTTACATCACACCCGCAAACCGATTTTAGATTGGAAATTTGAGATTTTGGATTGAAAAAACCTCTCGTTTAGCCAAGCGGATAACGAGGCTCGAACTCGTGCCTAGAGTTTGGAAGACTCGAATGCTACCGTTACACCATATCCGCAATTGTGGGGCTGGCGATAGGAATTGAACCTACAACCGACTGATTACAAATCAGTTGCTCTGCCTAATTGAGCTACACCAGCACAGCAGATGGCGAGATTTGAACTCGCAAGAAAGCTTTACAAGAACCTCATGTTGCCAATTACATCGTACCTGCATTTTTGGTAGCGGGGGCAGGAGTTGAACCTGCTGATTTGCAGCTTATGAGACTGCCGAGCCTAGCCGTTGCTCCATCCCCGCGCTATTACCAAATACCCCTGGCTGGTCTCGAACCAGCAACCTTCTCACCCTAAATGAGACGCCTCTTCCAATTGGGCTACAAGGGCAAATTTTAATTGGGCGATTCTCTACGGGATAGCTGCGCCGCGCGTACTTTTTTCCTAAACTTTTCTAAACACTGTAAGTTCCTCCTATATTTATTAAAAATTCATGCTCTCGACAGGATTTGAACCTGTAAAAAACTAGGCTCTCGACCTAGCGCGTCTGCCGTTCCGCCACGAGAGCAAATAGCAGAAATTGGCTGTTAGCCAAATACCCCTGACAGGAGTTGAACCTGCAAAAAACACTCGTTCTGAGCGAGTGATGTTTTCCAATTACATCACAGGGGTAAAGTCGGGATGGTTGGATTTGAACCAACGACTCCATGCTCCCAAAGCATGGCTTCTGGCCGCTGAATTACATCCCGTTCATGCTCCTAGTGAGACTCGAACTCACACTCAAAATAAAACAGATTTTAAGTCTGCCGCGTCTGCCAATTCCGCCACAGGAGCAAGTAGAAACTTAGTTGAAAATTTGGTACTCCTGGTGAGATTTGAACTCAGACAACACAATTTTTGAAATTGCGGCCTCTGCCAATTGGGCTACAGGAGTGTAATTTATCTGCTTTGGTAATAGCAGAACTGGGAAGGCAGGGCTCGAACCTGCATTTTGCCGCTTTCAAAGAGCGGTGCCATACCGATTAGGCGACTTCCCAATAACATTTACTCAACTTACTAAATATTGAGATATTTAATATTTTTTATTTCGGTTCCAATATCCTCTTGGCGGTTTCTGAATTCCATAAGTCTTACACCATTTTTCTATTGCCTTGCCACTGACACCAAACTCTTTTGCTAACCAAGTGGTCGGTTTTTCCCAGAGCATTTTTTCTAGCTCCTCTTTAGAGGGACGCTCCACTTTTCGGGCTTTCATATGAGGAACTCGTTTGTTCTGGTGAACTAGGTAATTATTTGCTTCCGGCTCTCTGCGTTGACTTCCATAAGTTTCAGTTTGTCTGTGACAGTTAGGGCAAAGAAATCTCAGATTCTATTGCCTATTATCTTGCCAGTTTCCATTGATGTGATCGATATCTAAAACCAACTTCTTTCCTAACCATTCATTTTGCACCAAACATTTATTGTTTTCACATTTGTACTCTCTCCCTATCTCCATTAATGCTCTTCTAAGTTGGAATGTTTGTGTTCTTTGATTGCGCGAACTTAGAACCAAAATTTCTTGGCAAGGCTTTTTAGGATTAAGCCCTTTCAAACTTTGATCGGATTGTTTAAAGTGAGAGGTATCAATACCCAAATCTTTAATCCGCTTAGTTATGTGACCATGACTTCCACCACCTGCTATACCAATTTGCCTTAAAACCCCACTGATTGAAAATGAATGTTTAACAGCTTCTTCCAAGATTTCTTTGGTGTATTTCATGAAAAGTGTAGAACTCAAGTATTTATTATTATAAATGAGCTCTGCACCATCCTTTACCAACTTTTTAACGTTGTGTAAAATGGCTGCCCCAGTAGGACTCGAACCTACAACCTAGCGGTTAACAACCGCTTGCTCTACCATTGAGCTATAAGGCAACGCAATCCCCCAAGTCAGTATCGAACTGACGACCTCTTGTTCTTCACACAAGCACTCTACCAACTGAGCTATCGGGGGAAAACGGAGAAGGAGGGATTTGAACCCTCGACGGCTGTTAAACCGCTCTTTCTTAGCAGGAAAGCGCCTTAAGCCTCTCGGCCACCTCTCCATAGCGAGAACGGAGGGATTTGAACCCCCAAATCTTCAGTTTCGTAGACTGAAATGTTATCCAGTTACACCACGTTCTCAAGATTGCAACTGCGGATTAAATGCAGTTACAAATGGGTCAGGCTGGAATTGAACCAGCAACGCTTTAAGCTACTGTTTTACAGACAGCTACCCACGCCAATAGGAGGGCCGACCCAGTTTGGAAGTGCTGACGGGAGTTGAACCCGCAATCACTTGGGTGAAAACCAAGCGGCTTAAACCATTTGCCTACAGCACTATAAATTGGCACAGGAACTGAGATTTGAACTCAGAATGCTGGTTTTGGAGACCAGAGTGTTGCCAGTTACACCATCCCTGCTTGTGGTCGCAGCGGCGGGATTTGTAGCTTGCTTCCGCGAAGCGGTACCCGCATTGACCAAGGTATGAACTTGGCGCTTTACCATTAAGCTACGCTGCAATGTCACTTTCGCTTCGTTCCTTTTCAAAGTTAAAAAAATTAATTAAAAGACTGTTAGTTTAATCTTTTAATTTCTAATTTTTAATTTCTGATTGGGAACAGAGGTTAGGGCGGGATTTGAACCCGCGAAATTCGGTTTTGCAGACCGACGCCTTCAACCACTCGACCACCTAACCTGGGAGTCCCGACGAGGTTTGCACTCGCAATCTTCTCCTTGAGAGGGAGACGGCTTGACTTTTGCCTACGGGACTTTGACCACCGCCGAAAAACGGATACTTGCTTTCCGACAGGATGTGTGGATTTTAGACCCTAGTTCCAATTCCCAGATTCTTCTCCTGTGGAGTAAATCTAAAATCTAAAATCTAAAATCTAAAATCGACTGACGGGAGTAACGAGACTTGAACTCGCAACCTTTCGCTCGACAGGCGATTGCTCTGACCGATTGAGCTATACCCCCGCGAAAATGAACAATTTTCTGTCCTTGAATTACTCGAGTTGGGACGGGGTGGCGGTTGATTCCGCGTACTACAACCCGATCGGGCTATTGTTGCCGGAGTCTACACCGCCGCTGTCCACAATTATGTGACACGATTAACTTCCTATTCTGTTTTCAAGGTTCATATTGCTCCTGGGGTAAGGCTTTGAAGCTCTTTCCCCTTCGCCATACATTTATACTACATTGTGTAATACAAGACTGTCAAGGGGGTAATACAACTTTTTTTTAAATTGGGTTTTTAAAAGGGGTGCCGATCGCTCCCACCAACCCTATGCGTTCCCCCAAACCCTTATAAATCAAGAGATTTTGCTGCTAAACTGATGTTGTTGCGTAAGGTAAATGTCACGAACCCAGCGCTGACTGCTTAGGCAGTACAGCGTGGGCTTGAGAGAAATCTTAAGCCTTCGCGATTAGCCTCAGTGTTCCAGTATGCAAGGAATACTACGTTTTCCGAGAATACATAGGCACCGTGAAGTGTAGGGCTAGCAACCCGATTCCTAGCTTCACGCTCTGCGGTTTTCATTAAACATTCCTGTTGGGTCGGGAAAGTGTGGAAACATCAAAACCTTGTGAAAACATTGGCGAAGGAAACCACATTCTTAGGAATGAAAACCTGTTTACTAGGTTTAACAATCATGAAAGTCTACGTTATCAACAGAAAAGGGCGTCCCTTGATGCCCACAACTCCCAGGAAGGCGAGACTCTTGCTCAAGACTGGTAAAGCCAAAATTGTTCGGCGCACCCCTTTCTCTATCCAACTCATCTACGGTTCGAGTGGCTACACTCAGCCTGTGAATTTGGGTATTGATGCAGGGTACGAGAACATAGGCTTCAGTGCCGTAAATGAGAACCGAGAGCTTATTGGTGGCGAACTTAAGATGCTCAAAGGAATATCCGAAAGGATTACCGAGAGGCGCAAGTATCGTCGTACCCGTAGGAATCGACTACGACACAGAAAACCCCGTTTCTCCAATAGAAGGATAGAGAAAGGCTGGTTGGCACCTAGTATCCAGCACAAGCTAGATACTCATCACCGACTTATCCACAAGATATGCTGTACCCTCCCTGTCAGAACGGTAACAATCGAAGTTGCTGCATTTGACATCCAGAAAATCAAGAACCCCACAATCGTTGGGGAACAATATCAATATGGAGAGCAATACGGCTTTGATAATCTGCGGGAATATATCCTGCATAGAGACGGACATAAATGCCAGAATCCCAACTGCAATAACAAAACAGACAAACCAATTTTGCAAGTTCATCACTTGGGATTTTGGAAGAATCCGCCTGACCGCACGGATAGACCCGCCAATTTGATTACACTTTGTACCAAATGCCATACCCCCAAAAACCATCAGAAAAAAGGTTTCTTGTTTGGATGGCAGCCCAAACTCAAGTCATTTAAGGGTGAAACCTTCATGACAATGGTGCGGTGGCGATTGACCGAACAAGGTCGGTACGAGTCCACCTTTGGTTACATTACCAAAGGTAAACGCCGGGATCTGGAAATAGAAAAGTCCCACCACAATGACGCTTTTGTCATTGCTGGCGGGACAACTCAAACCCGTGTGGTCAAGCCGTTGATGCTCGAACAAATTCGACGTAATAAACGGTCACTAGAACAGTTCTACGATGCCAAATATCGTGATATCAGGGACGGAGAAATCCGTTCTGGAGGCGAGTTGTCTTCCGGTCGTACAACCAGAAATACCAATCTTAATGGTGAAAATTTACGACAACACCGTGCCCATAAAGTTAGCACTGGACGCCGCGCCATTAAGCGGAAGCGATATCCGTACAAGCAGCGTGACTTGGTTTTGTTTGAAGGAAAAGCTTACGAAGTTATCGGGATGCAGAACTTGGGCACTCGCCTTAGTTTGAAGCCCGATACCAACAGTAAAACCAAGTACAAAACGGCAGCTTTAAGCAAAGTTAAACCATTAAAAAGAAGAGGAGGAATCTGTGAATAACAAACATGATTTGGATAATTGGGAGACATTTAGTCCCACAAATTATCCCGCCATTCGTCTCGACGCCGACGTAAAGTACGGCGCGAGGCTCCTGGCGGAAAAAGCTGAATTGCCCTTAACTCCCGTGCCCGCAACCACAGAACCCGATCGCCCAAACCTCCATCACTGGCTACACTCCTTGGATACCTGTCCCAGTACCAACAGTTGGGCAATCGCCCGCGCGGCCCAACTCCACCACGGAGATGCAGTATTTACTAGGCGACAAACCAGCGGGCGCGGCCAACACGGGCGCACCTGGCACGCCCCAAGCGGTGTCTTGACTGTTAGTTTTGTTCTCGACAACCTCAACCCCACTCTGTTGCCAGGGCTCAGTTTAGCAGCGGGTTTAGCGGTGATTTACGCGATCGAAGATTTGGTGCCCGACTGTCGCGATATGCTGCGCCTGAAATGGCCAAACGATGTCTGGATCGATCGCCACAAATTAGCCGGAATTCTCTGCGAAGCTACCAACGGCAATGTTTCTGGCAAAACTCGCGCCGTTGTGGGAATTGGACTCAACCGCTGCGTAGATTTCGCGGCTGCGGGATTGGATGAAAGGGATCTCGGCAAGGCGGTAAGCTTGCATTCTATTGCTAGTACAGTACCAGATGAACTGTGTTTGCTCGATCGACTGCGGCACTATTTACTCGAACTAGCCGATATGTTTTCTACCACAGACAAGCCAGCATCCAAGTCCGGTTTAGCGCTACTTTTGCCGGAATTGCGCCGCCGCGATGCGTTGATTGGCTGCTCGGTGGCGATCGAACTTGCGTCGGAAACCATCTGCGGAGAAGCCGCCGGCATTGATGGATGCGGCCGCTTGTTAGTATGCTTGGCGGGCGATCGAATACAAGCCTTTACCTCCGGGCGAGTTAGATTAATTTAAGAGGAAGAAGGAAGAAGGAAGAAGGAAGAAGGAAGAAGGAAGAAGGAAGAAGGAAGAAGGAAGAAGGAAGAAGGAAGAACAAAGAAGGAAGAACAAAGAAGGAAGAAGGAAGAAGGAAGAAGGAAGAAGGAAGAAGGAAGAACAAAGAAGGAAGAAGGGAAATGCAGTCAGAGCAATATTTTCAGCGATAAAAAATGTCCTAACCTTCTTGCCAGTTACTATAAATTAAGAGAAATAAGTCATTAGTCATTAGGGAAAATTCCCCATTAACCAGGCCCGATGCCCGGTGCCCGATCCCCTATTCCCCATTCCCAATTCCCAATTCCCCATTTTAATTTATCACTTCAAATATTACTAATCTGCTCAGCCACAGCGGTTGATTTGGTTCCACACCTTCGGGACGACCCTTAGTAGAAGCAACTTGTATTCTGTTGCCATTTATCCCTTGTTTAACCAAAATACCTTTCACATTTGTCGCCCTTTCCAGTGCCAACTTTTGATTTTCGGTCGGAGTGCTTTTAAAATCGCTGTAGCCAATTATCCTTAAATTCTTCGTGCTATTTCCCTCCATATATTCCTTGACTTTGCTAAGCTTTTGTGCTACGTCTTTCGCCTGCACACTTGCCGAGCCGGCATCGAAATACACGCGAACTGCCATTCTTTTTGGCTGCGGTTGAGTTCCTATTATCACTGTATTTGTTACAGACTTCACCCCCGGAATTTTCTCAAAAGCTTGAGTTATTTTCTGAGCATCTGGGACTTGGCTCACACTGCCTGCAATGGCGACTTTTCCCTCTGTATAGCGAGCCGAGATATCAATGCTTTCTACTTTATTCAAAAGAGCTGCCGTCCGCTTGACATCGGCTTCGACTAAAACCGGATCGGGAGGTACTTCAACGGCTATAATTTTATTTTCAATTCTTGATTTGGGAGCCGCTTGCTGAGCTATTTTTTCGGCTTTCGATCGCAGCTTTTGATTCGGCACTCGTCCAGAAAGCTCCAATATTTTATCTTTAACATTTGCCGCGAGGCGATAAACCGATAACTCCGGAGCAGATTGTAAAGCTAAATTCGTATCTGCTTCTAAGCTCGCTTCAACTCCGCTGCGGTATTGATGAATTCCCCAAGGTACGCCAATTAAACCTAATGCTGCCAAACCGATAATTGGTAAAATTGGCAGTTTAGGAGATTTAACTTTTACCTCTGTATCGATTAATTTTTGCAAGTTCGAGTTTACTTCGGCCGGCACAGTGGCTGGATCGCCTTTAAATGACTGGATTTGAGCCCCGTATTCTTGAACAATCTTTTTGAATATAGATCGCATTTTGTACTTAAACCACTGGCGGGTTTCTCCTTGCATAACTACTGCCAGATAACACGAACCCGCTACTTCCAATACTATCTTAGATGTGCCGTATTCTATAGCATCAATCTCTGCAAAATTTCCAGACTGAGATCTGCAATCATTGACAAAAGCGCGAATAGCAGTCAGCATCCCCGCTACCATGTCTGATTCTAGCTGTTCGCGTTCCGACGGCTGCACTGCTGAAATTACTAAGCCCGATTCTCCTTGAATTAAAAAGACAGCTTTCACAGTCAGTGGAGTTGTTTCTTTCATCAGCAATTCTGCTTCAGAAATTCCCTGCAACTTGGCTTTAATTTTGCGACTAATTCGCTCGGGACTTAAAGATGATTCCAGTTTTTCATTAATCTCCCGCATCCTCTCAGAGAGGTATTTTAAAATCGTGCTGCCGACGATCGGATAAAGTGCATCCGACATAGCTTCTCGCTTGAGATGAATTTGCTGTTTGATAGCGGCGGCCATTTCCGGCGCGATCGCCATGGCAATTTCATCGGGCGATTCACTGATTCTGTGGCTGATTCCCACAGGAATAGCCGGCGATATGGCTACTCCCATCGATTGCCTGTTTTCTCGGGTTTTGGTATTAATTACTTCATCAATTATCGGAGTTATGGTTTCGGCAAATGATTTTCTCGACTCCTTAATTGTTTGGATCATCATTTCGGGAAACATGATTTTAATTCGGTCGATTAATTCTTCCCGATTGCCTCCCCATTCAGCATCAGTAATTTTGCGCTCGAGTTCCCCTACTTTATCGTTGAGTCGGTAATTATAACCTACAACTTCATCTAACAATGGTAAAATAGATGCGATCACCGACTTTTCTAGCTGGGCGTGATGGCTAACCATCAGCTCGTCAATCAAAGGTTTCAGTAAATCTGTAAACAAGTCTGTCGATTCATAAATCCGGTGTTCGATCGCCACAATCTGTTGTTCGATCTTCCCGAGTCTTTTATCGATCTTTTTATGCTGAATGATTGCATCGACAGTGGGGGCGATCGCAGATTCTATCTCTAGCTTTGCTTCCTCGATGTTTCGGGACAGCATTTCTACAATCACTGGCATTATTCTTGCCATCAACCCTTCTATCTCGGCTAAAACTTGCTGATGAACTTCGACAATCTTATTTTCATTGTTTAATATTTGTGCTGCTATACCGCTGTTTTGAATCGCGGTGTTGACAGCCGGCGCCATCGCCTCTCTCACCTCTAACTTTGTCTCGTCGATTTTCCGGTTCAGCGACTCAATCATTAAGGGCATCAACCTTGCCATTATTTCTTCCGGCTGAAACTTTTGCTGTCGCTGGAGATTATTTAGTCTACTTTCTACGTCGCTCAATTTTCCTTGAACTTCTTTTGGAAGAATTGATGATTCTATCAAAGGTTCGATCGCCGCTGCTACCTCTAATTTTGATTCATCGATTTTCTGGTTCAGCAAATCAGTTATTGCTGGCATTAGCATCGCCCTTATCTCTTCTGGCTTCTGAATTGGCGACTGTTGCGCAGCCAGCCTGCCCTCGATGATGTTCAATACTTTTTCTTCTATTTCTACCCAAGCTATTCTTACTTGTACAGAGGGTGCGACAGTTGCTATCACCTCTGATTTTAATTCACTAATTTTGCGGTTCAGCAACTCGCTCACTATCGGCACTAGCTGCTTGATTAAATCTTCTGGTTGCTGATGGTAACGCTGCTGAATATTCGCAACTCTATCTTCAATTCTTACTACGTGTTCTTCAACTTTGTTTTGATTGTTAATTACTTGATTAACTGTCGGTGCGATCGCCGAAGCTACCTCTAACTTAGACTCCTCTAGTTTGCGGTTGAGCAGCTCGCCCACCACCAACATCAGCCGTTGCATTAACTGTTCTGAATTCGGCAGTTGCTGGTGGAAGTTAGCAATTTGATTTTCCAAATCCGCTATTTTTGTCTGCAATTCGAGGCGATTAATTTTATTATTGCTCGCGACTTCGATCGCCTTTTTCAATTCAGACTTCAACCCTTCTAACTCTTCTCTCACTAACTCAGGAATTAACCCTCTCAGTAAATTCATCAACTCTTTCGGTTCAGACATCAGCTTCTCAAAATTTTCTAACCTTTCTTCCACGCTCAAAGCATTACTGTAAAATTCCGGCAAATCCCTTTCAAACAGCAGTTGGTGCAACCGTTTAAACTCCTCCACTGCTTGTTCTAATTCTTCCTCCGACGGTCGATATTTTTTTGCTACCTCTGCGGTTCTAGATAAACCGGATTCCTCATTATTGTTTTGTCGTCTTTGAGATGGTATCTTTTCATTATTAGTCAATACTTCAGGTACAATAGCCGATGGTTCGATCCGAAAAGAGAATTGATTGCGCCGATTTTCCTCGTCCTTAAGTTGCTCGACCGACTTGTCAGAAAGCGGTAACTTCAGCTTGCTGGGTTCCTTTTTAGATTTCTTCAATAACTGCAATTCACTCAGTATGGTTAGCAATTCCTGAAGTTGCTCTCCAGCTTTAGGACTTGCCAAAGTTGCATCAGAAACCTGTTTTTCTGACTGATATCTTTGGTCTGAATTATCATTAAGTGCTGCCATACTGTGCTACCCAAATCTGATTTTAACCGATCGACTCAAATGACCAGCTTGCTTGCCGCCTCGCGCCAGCGAACATCAAGAGGAATGACACAATTTTTCGCAGCCAGCGTCAGGCTTACTAAAGCTAGCGCCCTATTTTAAGTGCTTTTCTGCGACTAGCCAATTGGGCCGCTAACTGCAATGCTGCCTTCATGCTGGAGGCATCTGCAATCCCTTGACCTACAATATCAAAAGCTGTGCCGTGATCCGGAGATGTGCGGACAAAAGGCAAGCCAATTGTAGTGTTGACGGCTTTGTCGAAAGCCATCAATTTTACTGGAATCAACCCTTGGTCGTGGTACATTGCCAAGTAACCGTCGTGAGCTTCTGTGGCTAAACCGTACCAAACTTTAGCAGGTTTTACCCACAGGGTATCGGGGGGTACTGGCCCGTCTAACTGCACTTGAGGAAAGCGATCGCGCTGCGTTTCCAACCAAGGTATCATCCAGTCTTGCTCTTCATTTCCCAGTTTGCCATTTTCACCGCTGTGAGGATTTAAGCCAGAAATCGCAATTTTCGGTCTTTCGAGCCCAAAATCTTCCCGCAAACACTCTACCAGCAATTCTAGTTTTTCGCTCAGCAATTCTGGAGTCAAAGCATCGGGGACTTGACGGAGGGAAATATGTGTGGTTGCGAGTAAAGTTACCAGGGTCCAGCCACTGTGGGGAGATGTGGCGGCAAACAGCATTCCGAAGCGCTGCGATTTTGCCCTTTCTGCGAGGAGCTCTGTTTGTCCGGGATAATTGTAACCTGCCGCCTGCCAGCAAGTTTTGGAAATCGGGCCTGTGACGATCGCGGAGAATTCGCCGGCGATGGTACGGGCGATCGCGCTTTCCATGTAAGCAAAGCTAGCCGCCCCGCTAGCTGCACTCCCGACACCGGGGACAATTTCGCCCCACTTGCTATCTGGTTCGATATCAATAATGTTTAATGTTTCGGGATTTGCCGCTTTTGCTGCTGGATTGCTCGATCGCAACTTCTCGTATGTTTGCTGCAACACTATTCTAGAGCCTAGAACCGTCACCTTCAAAGCAGCAGCGGGATCTGCCAATGCCTTGAGAATCACTTCCGGGCCAATTCCCGCCGGATCTCCCAGAGTTACAGCTAGTTTTGATTCCCGATCGAGACTCAAGGCAGTTCTCTCCAACAAAATACAGGAATTTCCGCACTGAAATCTTAGCATTTAGCTAGCTCGTTTGCCAAAAACAGCCAAAAACTGCTGAAAACCTCGCGATTGCGACACCATGCATCAAAGCTAACAGCCGGCTTTACACTCCCTGTTAAGTTCTTGGATGCTGATTGTTGATATTATTCGCTTGATATAGTAAAATCTCTTGCATCACACAGGCTGTAAAACCGTAGATACGTTAAACCGCGATCGGCAAGTGGAACGATCGAGAAAGAAGTAGTAATGTCGAGTCAACTACCCACACTAACCCGTAGGGTACAGTGTGGGCTTTTGGGAAACCATAAGCTTTGTTGACTGGCCTGTGTTCCTGGTTTCCCGGACCTATGTTATGCCGGTCAAGACACCTTTAAATGGGTGCGAGTTTAAAGCTGTGTCGTCTGAAGTTAAACAGGCTATTGGGAAAAACCAGTGCTTGGGACCGCAGAAGCCGGCGATTACTTTGGCGAGGCCAACTTCACGGCGAAAGGAAGAGTAAGACTTAAGCGGCAAAAAGTTATCCTTACTTGCCTATACTTATTTACTTGAGGTAAGTTGACTAGCGATCGCACGTAGTGTTATCTTTACTTGAGAAGCTTTGGCGATCGGGGGATAGCCTACTTATCTTGGGATTAGCCGTCTCCCCAACAGCATTGTCAGTAAACACTAATTATCTAAAGAAAACTTTGGATAAGTTTAGACAAGTTTTACAAAGCAGACAACAATAATGTACATTTTTGTCTGGGATATTAACAAAGAGTGTCTAGACCCATGCCATCCGGTATGAGCTAGAGAGTTGATAAAAATTGGATAAAAAAGTAGGGCGCGACACGCCCAAACTCTAGGCCAGTATCCTAGTAGGCTTGATTCAGGTCGGCCCGCACAGATTGTCTAAACTCGACTGTTTGGTTGTTACTTTGGTACGGTCAAAGAGTTCAGGAATTGCTCGCAAGAGATAGCTAATTTTAAGGTAGGTCCCTGAATTAAGAATCCCCGTCTCTAACACAGCGGAGAGTGTCAAAATATGTTTATTTGACGATCGTCAAGGAACTCTAAAACTAATGAACCCTGAAATTTTCAACGCAGCCTTTTTGGCCTTTTCCTTAATTTTCGTCGGTATCGGTGGAGGCTTCCTACTGCTCAAACTCCAAGGCGGCGGAGAGTAAGTTATACCGGAAGCAGAAATCGGGTTTTTCTACATAAAAATCATGCAACCGCCTTGGCAAGATTAGAAAAACCCGGTCCAGATTCATCTGTGGAATAAATCTAAAATCCTTGGACTGCTCGCGGGAGCCGAACGTCTGGGCCCGAAGTCTAAAATCCAAAATCTAAAATCTAAAATCTAAAATCCTTCGACTCTTGTTCAATATCCCAGATTCATCTGTGGAATAAATCTAAAATCCTTCGACTGCTCGCGCGAGCCGAACGTCTGGGCCCGAAGTCTAAAATCTAAAATCTAAAATCTAAAATCTAAAATCGACTGACTCCTCTCACATCCCCGATGCGGGACGCGCCAGGCACATCCACCTTGCGCCTGGGAGCGCCCCGATGTTTGATTGATGAGAAAATTTCACGTTTTTGTTAAGTTTTTATAAAAAACTGAGAAAGACCTGATACTATTTTATAGAAAGTTTAAGATTCGTAAATTAATCCCTAGATGACTTTATTGATTGTAGGTGCCACCGGCACTCTCGGCCGCCAAATAGCCCGCCGCGCCCTAGACGAGGGCTACCAGGTACGCTGTTTAGTCAGAAGTTACAGAAAAGCAGCCTTTTTGAAAGAATGGGGCGCCGAACTCGTACCCGGGAACCTTTGCCAACCAGACAGTCTGCCTCCGGCGCTAGAAGGCGTCAGTGCTATCATCGATGCAGCAACCGCCAGTGCCGGCGATTCTGTCAGCATCAAAAGAGTAGACTGGGATGGAAAAGTATCGCTGATCCAAGCAGCAGCAGCCGCAGGCATCAAGCGTTACATATTCTTTTCCTTTCTCGACGCCGAGAAATATCCCCAAGTCCCCTTGTTGGAAATTAAGCGCTGTACCGAGCTGTTCTTAGCAGAATCCGGTTTAGACTACACAATATTGAGACCTTGCGGCTTTTTGCAAGGACTGCTGAGCCTGTATGCAATGCCGATTTTGGACAATCAGGCAGTCTGGCTGCCTAACAAGCCGTCCGCCCTTGCTTACATGAACACTCAGGACGTTGCTAAATTTGCCATCCGGGCCCTTTCGGTTCCCGAAACCGTGAAAAAAAGCTTTCCGGTGGTGGGGAATCGCGCTTGGGATGCTGACGAAATCGTGCGGTTGTGCGAACGGCTGTCAGGGAAGGAAGCCAAAATTACGCGCACCCCTGATGTCTTGTTGCAGGCTACTCGTAAATTAGCTACGTTCTTTCAGTGGAGTTGGAACGTAGCTGACAGATTGGCTTTTTCAGAAGTTTTGGCAGCCGGAAAACCCTTGAAAGCTCCGATGGATGATGTTTACAGTGTCTTCGGCATCGATCCCAAAGAAACTACTACTTTGGAATCTTATCTGGAAGAATACTTTAATCTGATTATGAAGAAGCTCAAGGAAATAGAGTACGAGCAGCTTAAGACGAAAAAACGGAGTAAACAAAAGATGCCCTTTACATTTTAAAGTGCCGAAAGCTGGGATTATATACAACGACGTTAAACCTGTGGCTTGTCGCATCGCCGCAGAGTTGAAAGACAAGCTGACTGCCCGCGGCTGGGATGTCTGCTCGGTTTCTGGTTCCGGAGGAATTCTGGGCTATTCTAGCCCGACTCGCCCGATGTGCCACACTCCGATCGACCAACTCGTCCCCCCCGGTTTTGACAGCGACATGGAGTTTGCAGTGGTGTTGGGCGGCGACGGTACGGTGCTGTCGGCATTTCGCCAAGTTGCTCCCATCGGGGTGCCTCTGCTGACTGTCAATACCGGTCACATGGGCTTTTTGACAGAAACTTACCTGAACTTGCTGCCGCAAGCTTTGGAAAAGGTAATCGCCGGAGAATACGAAATAGAAGAAAGATCGATGCTGGCGGTGCGGCTGTTTCGGGACAACGACTGCCTCTGGGAAGCCCTTTGTCTCAATGAAATGGTGCTGCACCGGGAACCGCTGACTTGTATGTGTCATTTTGAAGTGGCGATCGGTCAGCACGCCTCTGTGGACATTGCCGCAGATGGGGTAATTATCTCGACTCCCACGGGATCGACAGCTTACGCCCTTTCTGCCGGCGGCCCTGTGATCATTCCGGGAGTGCCGGTGTTGCAGTTGCTGCCTATTTGCCCGCATTCAATGGCTTCGCGGGCTTTGGTGTTTTCCAACACTGAGCCGATCAAGATTTTGCCGGCGAGTCCGACCCGCCTGGTAATGGTGGTAGACGGGAACGGCGGATGTTATGTTCTGCCGGAGGATTGGGTGCAAGTTGAGCGAGCTCCGTACCAAGCCCGGTTTATTCGGGTGCAATCTTTTGAGTTTTTCCACATTTTGCGGGAAAAATTGGGCTGGGGCTTGCCTCACATTGCTAAACCGAGTTCCGTTGAGTTGCCTTGATAGTTGTTGTTGACACTCCCCGACCTAAAGGTACGGGGATTGTTGGCTCAACCAGTTGGCTTGCTCGTAGGTATCATATCAAGTCCTAGCTGTAGTCGATCGCAATCACAATCACTCCAGACCGCAATTCCCGTTCCCGTTTTTCACCGATTGAAGGGATTTTGATTTTTTTATCGGTTGATAAATTTTAGAATAAAGCAGCAATTAGTGTTGGTAATGTAGCCCGACGTTTATCCACCGGAATCTTTAATTGTCGATCGAGATTACGAACCATCTCCAAAGTCAGGCTGCGTTTAGGAGATAACGGTATAGTTGGAGTGTCTTCATTTCTATTCACTCTGTTTAGGACGGATTTCAAATTCTGAACGTGCCCGGAAGAAACAGACATCAAACTCGAAGAAGAAATTAGCTTGCCCCAAAATCAAAGGTACATTGGTTGCTTGTGTCCAGGCAAATGCCAGGTTAAGCGTTGGGAATGAACTAACTCGAGCATTAACAACGACTGCGCGGGCTTCAAATCGAGCCAAATTCCCAGCCAATACGACTGAGAGTGTCTCATTTTCCCAGACTAAGCCCAGTTGTAGCCCTAACTCGTAGGGCAAAACATTAACGCTTGCGCCTGTATCTAGTAAGCCCTCAGCGTTCAAGGATTGACCGTTCAGGCTGAGTGTCAATGGCAGATACGGCATTCGATCGACCATGCCAAGACTGCTGTCAATGATTTTGTAGGGAAATCTCTGAGCGTCAATCATTCTGTTCTTGTTGTTTTGTCGTCAGAAGATTCATTAAAACATTGGCAGCCTCAGAGCAATTGTAAGGCGACCAGACCGGATACTCTCGATCGGCAACAAAAAAGTTTGTTGCATCTTCTTCTTTGATCAGTTCTGTTGCCAGAAACTGCATCAGGCGAAGCTTGTCAATTTTTGAAAGTTCCTGGATCTGTGACATTAGTTCAGCCAATGGCATTTGAGCATCTCCTCGTTTGAGGTTTGGTGAAAAGATTGGATCTACTAGCTTGTTGCATGGTGCGCGATCGAAGCGTGTCTATTGATTCTACCAACTTTCTGTAGGTCAAGCTCTCGATCAAGATTCCGAATCCTCTCCAAGGTCAGGCAGCGTTTGCCAGATAACAGTCCCGTTCACCGGACGCAGGCAAACTTTACATCCCAACGACAAGTTAGATTCGTTCCGGTGTAGCGGGGTTGTTAGGCGGGTCGAAGAGGATACATTCTATTTCTAATAATGCCAGCCTAGAGATACGCATCCATTCTACGTCTGCGCTCAATGAGAGCGGGACATTTTGGAATCAACCTTTGTCTCTCAGTCTCTCGATCATTATCCTCCGGACATTCAGATTCCCATCTTGCAAAAAGACTTGGTAAGGCAGACCAATCCTCCATAGATTCAATCGTAAGAGCCATTGCACGAAATATCTGATACTGCAACGAGTAGTTTCTTACATCTGGATTGTTATGGTTGAGCGCACGATCTAAATAGACTCTTGCACGTTTGAGATATTTCAGTCCAGCATCAGAATCATCTTCGCTCATCAATTCTTTTCCTTGCCGATGAAGCGCATAACCAAGGCGGAACAGTAAACCTTGATCTTCAGGATATTTTGCTACACCAAGTTCAGCAGCATTCATTGATGCATTCCACTCTTTGAGTCTGGATTCCATTGCAGACCAATGCCAATACGCATCTGCATTACAAGCTCCTAAATCGTGAGATCTTTTAAAGTTTATACGTGCAGATGCCAAGTTTTCTGACTTTAGCTGTATCCATGCAAGTGTTGCATACAAGTCAGACCTAGCTGGGTACCGCTCCGTTGCATCCTCTACAGTCTTTTCAGCCTCTTCTAAATTTGACTGAGCTAGGTAACGAGCTTGCTTTAGCAGTGCATTTACCCGTTGATCCTCTGAACGCTGTGTTCGTAACTCTCCTGTCACTGCTTTGATTGACCGCTCCATTCGACGATAAGCCTCGGTACCACTAAATACATCTTGTACTAGAAGCCGCGTATTCTGCCCAAGGATAAATCCTTTTTTGCCACTACTTGGATTATGAGTCGGCATTAAAAACATCTTTTGTAACTGCTGTAAAGCATCTACTAGCCTCTCCTCGCTCCAGTCCAGTCCTCGACAAAGAGTGTCTGAATCACATGGACTATGAACGCTAAGCGCTAAAAGAATCTGTTGAGCATCATCATCTAATCGGTCATATTCCCGCTGAATAGCGTATTTTCTAGCTTCAATTCCACGCTTTTTTGCCCACAAGCCGATCGCTTTTTCAATTGATAAACCAGTTTTGGTAAGCCTTAACAGATCTTCAAGGAAAAGTGGTGATGAATCTGTAACTTCAAGGAGCTTTTCCTTGAAGTCGAGTACGTGGCTTGAAGAAATGCCTATGAAATCACATCGAGACTTGATAAATTCCTCTGCATCTGAGGGGGTAAGTCCTCTAACTGGGGTTGTGAGATTACCCATACCAAAAATAGCTCGTCGAGAGGTGACTAGCACTATCGATTTCGTACGTTCTGGAACAGTCATGACCAAAAATTGTATTGCATCCTCACCTTCGGTCTCTACTGTATCAATATCATCAACAATTAACAGAGAGGGAAAGTCTGTCAGAAGGCTGAATACGGCATTTTCGTCAGCAACTTCCTGCTCAACACCAAAGAATCTGAGAATCGCAAATATAGCTGTTTCCTTGTTATAAAAATCTGGTCTATCAATAAGAACTGTACTCCCTTCTACAAAACGCCGCCGCTTTGCCGACATCCAAAAGACTCCATCTATACCGTGATCTTCCCTACCTGCAACCGACTTAGCAAAAGCATAGGCAATTGCTGATTTGCCCTTTCCTCCTTCTCCAGACAACGCCCAACGTCTAGACGGGCGATTACTTAGCCACTCATTTAAAGTTAAAAGCTCAGAATGCCTCCCCACGAAATCTATAACTACTTCATCAGGTGGAGGCAGATCAGACAATATGGACTCCATGTCATACGAAAATCCACCTAGAAGTTTTTTCTGGAGGCGTAATATCTGAGATGAGGCATTAGGAAGTGAACAGAAATCGAGTGTCTTGCGAGCATTGTATAGAACGTTCCATGAGTCATCGTAGCTAATATCGTCAGTAGTAGGGTGCGAAATTGGATCTCTAACATTTTTTATCTGTTTGATCCACGTTAATAAAGCCTGACGAGCTTGATTCTTCTCTGCTTTAGGCTTCGTAGCATGAACTGGACATAAAATCTCGAAGTGCGTTTCAAAGATATTGTAGAAATGCTCAACGCCAATCAGTTCGTACTCATCTCTTATAGGAGTGGACAATTCTCCTGTCCCACCTGATCTTCTTTGTTCTGCTGCCGACTTAATTTCCTCCCATTGTGTTCTACCTGATTCCTGATTTTTCTTGGCGAACAGCTTCTGAACTGCTCCAATTCCTCCTGCATCGGGAGCCTCAAGATTACTGCGAATGAGGTCAACCATTGCACTTCTATAAATGCGTTGAATAGAGTTGTACAGAATTGTTGTGTTATCCATTGTAATTACAAATAGCTCTACTTCTGTCAGAATACTAGGAGGAATACAAGAGCTGCTTAACTATTAATTAGACCGACTTTTTCCATATATCCTAATAATTATACCAAATAGACGGATAACTGGCAAGTGATTTTCCAATTTCCCATGTATAGACAGACAGTTGGTCTGCCTAACACCTCTATTTAAATCCCCTAGTTATCTGGAAATTTTCCGTTATCGCAACTTCTTCACGCACGAATAACTGTAACGGTTCGCCCCATTGGTGTCAGATGAATTTCAGTATTCAGTCGTTCTTCTAATTCGATCGCATTCTCGCGTCGATCGAATATCACCAACCACCCTTCATCTTGTCCCAATCGAGCCAAATATCCATCTAACTGTTGCAACCCTTTACTCAACGGATCGACTTTCCGAGTTCGCCAAACCTTCAGTTCAATTCCCAACGTTACCTCACCATAACGCAAACATAAATCCATTCGGTCGCGTCCGATCGCATATTCCCGTTCCAACGTTCCCCCACCATTAATCACCCGATGCAGAAACGCCATCAACACTAAATGCGGTGCAATTTCGGGATAAGATGCACTTTTGAGTAACGGTTCGCCATGCTGCAGCCAAAATTCCAGAAAAGTTTTGAGTAACGCTTGCGTGTCTAATTTGCCGGCCTTAGTCAACCAACTCGGTGCAATTTGGGGTAGAGAAGCCATTGGCGTTACGGTGAGCACGCGGGGCAAAACTTCCCGATAAATTGGATTGGCGATCGTCAATCCACCCTGAACATCCATCTTACACAAACCCAAATCGATTAAAAACTGAATATCATCATTGGGGATATTGCCCAGTTCCAAACCCGCCAACATCGGCTCGATAATAGCTTTGACTCGGTTTTCTCGCAGTCGTTCTGCCAAACTATCCAAATGCGTATCTTGCCGATTGATGAGAATTTCTTTAGCTGATAAAATATGTTGTGGTGTAATTTCTATAGATTCATCTGTTACTAATTCTTCTACAATTTCCTTAGCCAAAGCATTCACTAACCAAGGTTGTCCCTGAGTCAGTTCAAAAGCTAAGGCTACGGCTTCAGGTGTAAAAACTTGTCCGGTATCTTGGGTATGTTGCGCGTAGAGTTCCGCGACTTCTGAGGCATTAAAATCTCTCAGAGTAATCGATCGCACTTTAATATTAAACGGACTGGATGTATTGAGTCGATCGCTTCCCCCCGCAGCCACTTTGTAATCGCGAACATCCCGCAAACCAATTAAACCCACCGATTGCGGAAACGCTTTCGGGCGATTGGGATAACCATCGCGCAGTTGTCGCAGAATAGAAATCAAAGCTTGGTCTTGTAGTGCGTCAATTTCGTCGATAAAAATGACCAAAGGACGAGATGAAACTTGTGCCCAAGCTTGTAAAGCAGCCCGAATTTTCTGTCCCGATTGCATCGCTGTCCACTCAGGCGGTTGCAGTTCGAGTGGGAGACGGACGGAAATGTTATCTCGCCAAGCCCCCAAAATAGCCTCTTCTGCACCAGCAATGTCTTGACTGAAGGGTGCGCCCACTTCAACTGACAGCATCACGGCGGTGTATTGTCCGCTTTCGGTGAGTTGTTTGGCTAACGCCAGCATAGCCGTGGTTTTCCCCACTTGCCGGGGTGCATGGATGACGAAATAGTTGCGTTGAGCGATTAACCGTTCTAAGCTTGGTAAGCGTACCGTGGGCGACAGTGCGTAATGAATGTCTTCTTGGCATGGGCCAGCAGTATTGAACCAACGCGGCATAGGTCAACTGGGGCGAATGGGGCTGCTCTCAGTTTACTTTACTGTTGTTGGAATGGCCTTCTATTGTTGTTGGGCTAAGGGGCAATCTCGACTGGTTCTCCGACACGTTCTCAACCCCACTCCGGTTTTATTGCTTGATGCACAACGCGAACAGTTGATTCAACTGCTCGCATCCTCTTTCTGATTGGCTAAATTCGAGTTGAAGTACAATACTCCGGTAAATCGTTTTAGCCCGAAGGATGCGATCAAAATTATCAAAGAAGGAATTGCCACAGGAGGTCAATATATGAGTTTGTATGTGCTTGGTTTTCAGGACATTGACCAAACAAAACTCATGCTTGTTGGGGGTAAAGGCGCGAACCTGGGGGAACTATCCAAGATTGAAGGAATATGCGTACCAGATGGCTTTTGTATTTCTACTGAAGCCTTTAAAAGAATCCTTGGGGAAACGTCGTCGATTAATGAATTACTCGATCGCTTATCCCTTCTAAAAGTGGAAGACCGGGATAAAATCGGTGAACTTAGCGGTGAGATTCGCAGAGTCATCGAAGGGATAGCCATTCCTCATGACATTAATGAAGAGATCGCCAGCCTCCTCTCCAGGCTTGATGAAAAAAATGCCTGTGCAGTACGATCCAGCGCAACAGCAGAGGATTTACCGACGGCCTCTTTTGCAGGCCAGCAGGATACGTATTTGAACATTATCGGAAAGGAGGCAATTCTCAAGCATATCAGCAAGTGCTGGGCATCGCTATTTACCGAGAGGGCCATAACTTACCGTCTTCAAAACGGCTTTGACCACCGTAAAGTCCACCTGTCTGTGGTTGTTCAGAAGATGGTCTTTCCGCAGGTGGCAGGAATTTTGTTTACTGCCGATCCCGTCACTTCTAATCGGAAAGTGTTATCCATTGATGCCAGCTTCGGACTTGGTGAGGCGATAGTCTCCGGACGGGTGAATGCTGATATCTATAAAGTGTGTAACGGCAAGGTGATCGATAAGAAAATATCCACCAAGAAGCTGGCTATTTATGCCTTAAAAGATGGTGGTACGAAAGAACAGGAGATTGAGCCTGAGCGGCAGAATAGGCAAGCGCTGACGGATGAGCAGATTTTGCAGCTTGAGCGCATAGGTCGGAAGATCGAACAACATTTCGGCTACCCCCAGGACATCGAATGGTGTTTGGTTGATGACACATTTTATATTGTTCAGAGTCGGCCAATCACTACTTTATTCCCGATACCTGAAGCGAACGATCGGGAAAATCACGTCTTTGTTTCTGTCGGTCACAACCAAATGATGACCGATGCCATGAAACCACTGGGATTGTCTTTTTTCCTGTTAACGACCCATGCACCCATGCACACTGCTGGTGGAAGGTTATTTGTTGATGTTACAGCGACGCTGGCTTCACCTGCCAGTAGAGAAACTGTATTAAACGTCACATTGGGAAAATCTGATCCGCTCATGAAAGACGCACTTACAACCATTATAGAGCGGGGAGATTTTATAAAATCGTTACCCGATGATCGGAGTCTCGGCAAAAGCAGTAAAGGTCGATCGCCTGCTGATTTTCAAACCCTAAACGACTACGATCCGGCGATTGTTGCTGATTTGATTCAACAGAGTCAAACCTCGATCGAAGCGTTAAAACAAACCATCCAAACGAAATCAGGCTCGGATCTGTTTGATTTTATCCTGGAAGATATCCAGCAATTAAAGAAGACCAACTCTGATTCACAGAGTTTTGGTGTGCTTATGACTGGTATGAATGCTTCCTCCTGGATCAATGAGAAAATGATGGAGTGGTTAGGTGAAAAGAACGTAGCAGACACGCTTTCTCAATCCGTATCCAACAATATTACTTCGGAAATGGGTCTGGAGTTGTTGGATGTTGCAGATGTGATTCGCCCGTATCCAGAAGTAATCAATTACTTGCAAAATGTAAAAGACGATAGCTTTTTGGATGAGCTGGTTAAGCTTGATGGTGGACAGGAAGCCCAGGACGCAATCTATGCTTTTCTCAACAAATACGGAATGCGATGTGCCGGAGAAATCGATATTACTAGAACTCGTTGGAGCGAAAAACCTACGACACTTTTTCCCATAATCCTTAGTAACCTCAAAAACTTTGAGCCTGGTGCCGGCAAGCGGAAATTTGAGCAGGGGCGACAGGCGGCTTTGAACAAAGAACAAGAGTTGTTAGAACGATTGAAGCAATTACCGGATGGTGAACAAAAAGCCAAAGAAACAAAGCGGATGATCGGCCTAGTCCGGAATTTCGCAGGCTATCGTGAATATCCAAAATACGGCATCGTGAGTCGCTACTTCGTTTATAAGCAGGCATTACTTAAAGAAGCCGAACAACTCGTACAAGCCAACGTTCTTCATGAAAAAGAAGATATTTACTACCTCACTTTTGAAGAACTGCACGAAGTTGTACGCACAAATAAACTGGATTACCAGATCGTCAGCAAACGAAAAGACGAGTACAGATCATTTGAAAAATTAACTCCCCCACGTGTTCTCACGTCTGATGGTGAAATGATTGCCGGTGCGTACAAACGAGAAAATCTCCCGGCTGAAGCTATTGTAGGCCTGGCTGTTTCTTCCGGAGTTATAGAGGGACGAGCACGTGTCATCCTAAAGATGGAAGACGCTGATTTAGAAGATGGGGATATATTAGTCACCGCGTTTACTGACCCTAGCTGGACACCATTATTTGTATCTATAAAAGGTCTAGTCACTGAAGTTGGCGGACTGATGACCCATGGGGCAGTTATCGCACGTGAATATGGCTTACCGGCAGTTGTCGGAGTAGAAAATGCGACCAAACTGATCGAAGATGGGCAACGAATTCGTGTACATGGAACAGAAGGGTATGTAGAAATCCTTTGACACTCCCCGCCCGGTCGGTACGGGGATTCTTAAGACATTTCTGTCAAAATATCCCTATTGCTAGGGTTTCCAGGCTGACTGCGTTTGCACTAAGAAGTGCGCAGTCATATCTTTTGCATAATCCCAAACTATTAGGTCGATCGTTGCTTTCATTCCCACCTCTCGAACGTGAAGCGAATTTGGGAAAATATCGCTCAAACGGTTCGGTAACTCGGGCGACAAATTTTTATCAAAAAGTAATTTCATGCGGATAAGGTCGCGGTCATAAACCGACGCTCGCGGTCAGCAGCATAAGCAATGCAGGCTTTTAAATCTTCTCGCGTCAGATCGGGAAAATCGTCAAGAATTTCTGCTTCGGTCATCTCGGAAGCCAGGTACTCAAGCACTTCATAAACCGTAATTCGCAAGCCGCGTACACAAGGCTTACCACCGCGTTTATTTGCTTCGATCGTGATGTGGTTTCGGTAGTTCATAGTTAGAATTATCGTCCTTGTGTTCTCGACCTTTGCAAAATCTTAGCCTAGGGCTGCGGATCTGGCCAGGTTGTCAATCTTGGTTTTAATCTGTTTCTGAGCACATCAGGATTAAGAGAGGGAAACTGCCAACAGATAAAGTTTTATTCTTCTACCCGATAACCCAATTCGGCTAAACGGGTGCGCGACTGCCGCCACTTCGGCTGCACCTTCACAAATAACTCCAAATAGACTTTGCCTTCAATTAACTTTTGAATCTGTTCCCGGGCCGCACTGCCGATCGACTTGAGCATACTGCCGCTTTTACCGATTAAAATGCCTTTTTGGGAATCCCGTTCGACGTGAATTGTCGCCAGAATGCGAGTAATTTTTGCTTCTTCTTGAACAATGTCGATCGCAATTGCTACCGAATGCGGCACTTCTTCCCGCGTCAGCAGCAAAATCTGTTCCCGAATCAATTCGCCCATAATAAAGCGTTCCGGCTGGTCAGTCACCAAATTGGGCGGATAATAATAAGGCCCAACCTCCAAATGTTCGATTAACAATTTTTGCAGCGACTCGACACCCTCGCCCGTGAGAGCGGAAAATTTCACTACAGGCCACTCAGGATTGACAATTTGCTCGTAAGTGCGATCGATCAACACGCAATCCGACGGTTGTTCGTCCAACTTATTCATCCCAAAAATCACCGGAATGCCGATATTGCTGAGAATTTCGACAATATATCGATCGCCCCCTCCCGATTCCACCGAACCATCCACCACCAACAGCACCACATCCACCGACTTAATCGCGGTGCGGGCATTCTGCACCAAAACCTTGCCCAATTCGTGGTGCGGCTTGTGAATTCCGGGAGTATCTACAAAAATAATTTGTGCTTCAGGTGTCGTCAGGATTCCCCGCAGCCTGTTGCGCGTCGTCTGAGACACCGGCGAAGTAATTGCAATTTTCTGCCCCACCAACTGATTCATCAGCGTTGATTTTCCGACATTCGGGCGTCCGACAATACCCACAAAGCCCGATTTGTAACCCGCCGGAGCTGCGGGAACACCCATAATCTCCGATACGTCGATAAATTTACTATCTTCCACCAAAATCACCTATTTTCAAGCCCCTTCTCTGTCTATTGTCGCCTGAAAATACTCAAACGGCCATCGATGCACTCTAGCATCTTTCTCGTCCTGCTATAGCCCGCAACACTCAAACCTCGATCGAGCTGCCAACCAGTCTTAAAAGGTGATGCGCGATCGGCAAAACTTGATATCTGAGACAAAATTTGATAAAGTTCCAATGACATCGATCGAAAATGAATAATTCTGGTAAAACCGACTCTGCAATGCTGTAACAACTTCAGATGTGTAAATATCTCACTCAACTGAAACTATTCTACAGCTTGTGAGGCAAACCATTTTTAACATTTTTGAAGATGTTTGGTAATAAATTAGCTCCGTTGAACTCAAACTCAAAAGCTCAATATCATCAGGCGCTTTCTCAATAAAAGCTAGTGTCTTTTGATCGTACCTAAAGTAGTGCTAATCGTCATAAAGCTGAGGAGATGAATCGGATGAAATCGAAATTATTTTGGAGTGTCTGCACCGTTTTGGTAGCAAGCTTGCCTATTCCCGCCTTCGCTCAAACAAGCCCTCCAACCAGCCCTCAAGCAGGTGTTGACTACAAAGGCGGCTCGATGAAATACCAAATGCTACCGGGCAAAATACAGGACAGAACCTTGCCCAAAGCCTTTGACTTTCCAATTATTACCAATGTTGCTACTGACACTAGCATCACCTCGGATTTCCTAATTACCGACGAGTTCCGCGCGCCATCGGGTCGTACAGAATACACCGGAGCTCTCACCGCCTGGGCAGCATCAATCAGAGAATGTCTGGCAAAACAGCCCCGTTTGATTCGAGCCAGCACCAAGAACCCGATTCAGATTAATGGTACAGTAGGCACGATTGTTAGAAACGCAAATAACCGTGCAGTTTGCAGATAAGCCAGCAATATCACGGCGACTAAATTGAGCGTAATTGCTGTAGGGGCGGGTTCACCAATATCTCCCATGCAAGCAGCGATACAGTAAACCCCTCACCGCGACGATATTGTGGTCAATCGACCCCACTCGATATAACTTCCGCTGTCTGAATAAAAAAACTAGAGAGTGTTTTTGAACAAAAAGAGCAATAGAAAACCTATTGCTCTTTTTGTTAGCGAAATTTCAATTAATATCTATTACAAGTTACATGATGTCCGCTGAAACGACATCATCTAAGAGGTTTGTAGTGAGGAATGCAAGTCCTTATCAAACTTTGAGGACTTGCATTCCTCACTGCAAACAACATAATTACGCAGAAACGAGCTTTTTTCCAAAATATCCCGTGGAACCCGAGGGATATGGATTTTAACACCCGCTTTATGAAATGTGGTCTGCGTAATTCACGATTTAGTAGCGCAAAATTCATCTTTACTCAGTAAAATTTCGCCGTAATCAGGAATCCAAGCTAGCCACTTTTCATCGGAACATTCACACAACAGCCAGGCTTCGTCAAAGCTGAATGCGGTTGGCGGATTGAACAATTTAACCCAAATAGAAGGAACCAATTTGGGTGCAGGATAGGCGCAGCCAAAGTTTTCCCAGTCGCGGACAGTGGCGAAGCTTCCGGGCATTGATTGGGATTGCCAAGTACGAATATCTGTTTGCAGCTTCATAAAAACTCCTTTTGGGCTAAGAGTCTGCACCAGGGCGGGGTTGAAACAACCCAGGGCGAAGGCGCAGATAAACTTTGATTATGTAGTCTATGTTACTGAATTATCTAAGCGAGTGTGTCAGGTTGTAGCAAAAATTTACAATCGAGAGCAAAAAACCGGTTCAAAGCTGAAAAGGTCGATCGGCTATTGTTGCGCTCGGTAACGGTCGCCTACTCTAGCAAAAAACATCTGATTTATTTCACAAAATCCTACATGAACCAAACTGCAAAATCCCAGTGGAAAACTCTAGATCGGTTGGTAGAAATCAACTCTCATTGGGTAAAACTCATCGCCGAACATCTCGAAACAACCGAAGGACAAATAGTAGAATATTGGCGAGTAGAAAGAGCAGATTCAGTTGTAATCTTGACAATTCAAGCTGAAAAATTTCTGTTTCCCACACCGATGTATCGCCCCGGCGTAGCATCCGCAACCCTCGATTTTCCCGGCGGTCGCGTACCAGCCCAAGTCACGCCAGCCGCGGCAGTTGCAGCTATAATGAAAAGGGAACTAGGCGTGACAGAAAGTGCGATCGCCCGCATCCAACCGATTAACACCGTCGGCTGGGCAATAAACAGTTCCTTCTCCAATCAAAAACTCTACGGTTTTGTTGCAGAATTGCACCCAACAGCAACAGTAGACCCCGAACTTATCGGTGCTGAATATTCTGTCACCCCAGACGGAATTCGCGACTTGCTCAAAAAATTAACTTGCCTGCAATGTCGAGCCTTACTGCTAGAATGGCAAAACCAAGTAGATTTTAGATTTTAGATTTTAGATTTTAGATTTTAGATTTTAGATGGGGAATTGTCCCCCCAGGCTCGCTGATTTGAATTTTAGGACTTACGCTGCTCAACCCGGTTTCTATAACAAATATTGGGTTTGGCAGCAAATTATCTAAAAAAAACAGGGTTTCTAGTCGCTTGTGTGTAAGTCCTAAAATTCCATAAAACCAACATCACCGAAACTAATCATGCCTCTCAATAATGAATTTGCTGTCGAATGCCTTGAGGTTACATATCGCATGAACCGCAGGCATTTAGTAGACAAACTCAATTTCAAAGTGCTGCAAGGAGAAGTTTTAGTATTGCTGGGACGAAGTGGGAGTGGCAAAACTACTACCATGAAATTGATTAACAATTTACTAACACCAAGCAGCGGCGAAGTTCTTGTCATGGGAAAACCCACAACTCAGTGGAACCCAATTCAACTGCGCCGAAAAATTGGCTATGTGATTCAAGAAATCGGTTTATTTCCCCATTTTACTGTCGAGCAAAACGTCGGTTTAGTGCCTTCATTGGAAGGTTGGGAGGGCGATCGTATTCAATCTCGCGTCCGCCAACTGTTAGAATTAGTCAACCTCGATCCCCAGCACTTCGCCAAACGCTATCCCCATCAGTTATCCGGGGGACAGCGGCAGCGGGTAGGCGTCGCTAGAGCACTGGCGGCTGACCCTCCGGTACTGTTAATGGACGAACCGTTTGGTGCTTTAGACCCCATTACTCGTCTGGAATTGCAACGGGAATTCGGTCAATTGCAGCAGCAACTGGGCAAAACTGTGATTTTTGTGACTCACGGCATTCAAGAAGCTTTTCTGTTAGCTTCTAGAATTGGTTTGATGCAAGACGGACGGTTAGTTGAATTGGGATCGCCCGATGATTTTCTAAAATCTCAGCATCCAGAAGCTCGCGCATTTCTTGAATGTTTGCAAGTAGCTAAATTTGAAGGATTTTAGCAAAAGTTTGATACTATTGTTTTAGTAACTAAGCTGATAATCAAAGGATGCACAGTCTTTACCAGACAGACTTCTCTGCTTGGACGCAAGAATAAGCCAAGTTACTTCGCAAGTGTCAGTGGAGTGAACTTGACTTGCCCAATTTAATTGAGGAGATTGAATCTTTGGGCAAACAGGACAAGAACTTAGAAATCGTTTGAGCATTTTGCTGGGACATTTGCTCAAGTGGCAATATCAGCCCCAGCAGCGGAGTCGTAGCTGGCTGTCTACAATTCGAGTGCAGCGGCGGGACACTCAGAGGCTGATACAGGATAACCCAAGTCTGAAACCTTACTTGCAAGAAGCTTCCCAAGAAGCTTATCAAAACGGTAGAGATTTGGCAGTAGGAGAAACCGATTTACCTCTTAAAACATTTTTTCCAAACTGCCTTTACAGCTTAGAGGAAATTCTGGACTGTCGCTTCTATCCTGGTGAACCAAGTCCTGAAATAGAAAATGATTTATAAGATGGACAGCAATTAGTAATAACCAATTACCCGATGATAATTTTTATCAACCGCTATGGCGCTGAGATAATTCAGCGCGCCACAGAACACTTATATTTAGTAACTGTTGCAATTTTTATCGCTATTAGTGTGGGGATTCCCCTCGGGATTTTAGTCACGAGAAAACCAAAATTGAAAAAGCCCATTTTGGGATTTGCTAATATTATGCAAACAATTCCCAGTTTAGCTTTGTTTGGCTTGCTAATCCCGGTGCCGGTAGTGGGTGGAATAGGCGATAAAACGGCAATTATCGCCCTCACTCTGTATTCTTTACTGCCTATTATCCGCAATACTTATACTGGTATTGTCGGCGTCGATCGGGCGATTACGCAAGCTGGAATAGGGATGGGGATGACGGATATGCAACTGTTATGGCAAGTGGAAATTCCCCTGGCCCTGGGCGTGATTCTGGCGGGCGTGCGAGTGGCCACAGTAATTGCGATCGGACTGGCTACCATTGCGGCTGCAATTGGTGCCGGCGGCTTGGGGGTATTTATTTTTCGAGGCGTTGCTACAGTCAACAATCAGTTACTTTTGGCTGGGGCAATTCCAGCAGCTTTGATGGCATTAGCTGCGGATTTTGGGCTGGGTTTGGTAGAAGCGCGCCTCTCGAAAAGTACATTAAAAACTATTAATGATGACTAAATTCTTCACTACAAAATTGGCGGATAAAATTTTAATCTGACTGATAAGTTGTTCTGCATTTAAATTGCATATTTCGATCCCATATCAAAACTCGTCAAATCCTCGGATCCTCTCGGACTCTCCCCGAATCCCCCTCTAATACCATAAACAATCTAGGTGCATAACAGCTTAGCAAACCTTCTTGTGAAGATCGAGCGCGATTTCACAGCAGCCCTTCTGTAGCGTCTGGATGCTTCATTTTAGGTGACTTACGCCCGCTGACGGATGAAACCCGGTTTCTTCCTATATTTATCGTTCCTCGTCGCAAAGTTTCGTAAAAACCGGGAACAAGCGCCCATGCGTAAGCCCTGAAACTGTCCGAAGTGTTGATACATTCTATCTACTTTCAACAAGTTATATCAACTCTGCTAGCTGAGGAATTGTAAAAGCGAATCAACAGTCAATACTCAACTATCATTCAGTTTTTAGGCTCGCCCGTTAACAGTCAACAGTCAACAGTCAACTATAATTCCGGTGCAACCGGAATTCATATTAGATGCGCGGAAAATTCAACCCTTGAGCGTTGTGACTTTCGGCAAACCAGAAGCATTCGGAGGAGTCGCGATCAGATTGCGGATTTCATTTGAGCGTGCAATGTACTCTCCATCGCTCAAAACAGCTTCGCTTCCCTCCAGCGAAATAGGATCGACCAAATCGATCCAAGAACGGCAACCGCCGTATTCAGGAATGTACGGAATTTCTCTGGTTTCTGCAAGCCGATAAGTCCGCAGCAATAAAATATAAATTGGCTGATTTTGTTTCCATTTCAGGCGCTCGCTGACAAATTTTTTATTCCAAATATGGTAAGGAAACAGCGCGCTAATTGCTGGTTCCCAAGCTACCAAAAAAACATCGGTAATCTCAGCCCAACTGCCAATTCTAATAATTTCCGGATGCCAACCAGATTCTACAGTTTTTACCTGACTCGCAAAATCCGGTTTTAATAAATCAGGCTGTTGGTGTTCAAAAGTGGGATACAGCAAAACCTGTTTGTCATTGACATTGAACTTTCCTGCTTGCTCGCGAATTCCTCCCTTTCGCAACAGCACAATCGTTTGACCTTGTTCCAAAGCATTAACTGCTACATTCCATTCTTTCAGTGCGCGAGTAGTTGATTTCATAAAAATTTAGTCTTGTTTTAACAATAGTAACAAAATTGGTAGTCTCAAGCAAGTACAGCAACTTTCTTCTGTTAAAATTAGACAGCTTGAGGCTGAATACTAAAAATCTCTATGAGGACTTAGGTTATGGAAAAGCGACAATTGGGGACATCACAAATTCAGATTACCCCGATAATTATGGGGACTTGGCAAGCTGGGAAGCGGATGTGGGTGGGAATTGAGGATGCTGAAACTGTCAAAGCAATGCGCGCCGCTTTTGAGGCAGGTATTACCACCTTTGATACGGCTGAGCGTTACGGAGAAGGGCATTCGGAACAAATTATCGGTCAAGCACTTTCAAATGTGCGATCGCAAGTAGTTTATGCTAGCAAAGTTGCCCCCAACCACCTGAAACCCAATTTGGTAATCGAAGCCTGCGATCGATCGCTAAAAAACCTCAACACCGATTATATCGACCTTTACCAAATCCACTGGCCCGCTGGCAGTTGGAATTCCGAGTTAGTGCCAATTGCAGACACAATGGACGCCCTGAACAAGTTAAAAGAACAGGGAAAAATTCGGGCGATCGGCGTTTCCAACTTCTCCCGCGCCCAAATAGAAGAAGCCGCCCAATACGGACGCATCGACAGCTTGCAACCGCCCTATTCTCTGTTTTGGCGCTGGGTAGAAAAACATATTATGTCCTATTGTGTGGACAATCATATCTCAATCATTGCCTATTCATCTCTAGCTCAAGGAATATTGACAGGTAAATTCGGGCCAGAACACAAGTTTGAAGAAGGCGACCACCGCGACAAAAATAAGCTGTTCATCAAAGAAAATTACGCCCGAGTGCAAACAGCATTAAATCAACTCAGACCAATTGCCGATCGCCACCAGACAAGCTTAGGAAATTTAGCTTTAGCTTGGTTGATTTCCCAGCCACAAACAAATGCAATTGTCGGGGCGCGCGACGGGAAACAAGCAGCCGAAAATGCTAAAGCTGCTGAGGTAAAATTGAGTGAAGAGGAATTAAAAGAAATTGACGCGATCGGGCGCACCGTCACCGATCATTTAGACGATAACCCCTTTATGTGGAACTTTGAAAACAGTTGACAGTTGACAGTTGACAGTTGACAGTTGATAAATGACTAAAGTCCGAACGCTCAAACCAACTTTTACAGTCCCGGACGCAGGGATAGTCAGAAACCTGGTTTTTTGCATTGTACTTCGTTACAGCCTGCTGATTCGGTAAAAACCCGGTTTATTTGGTATTTATGCACAAGTTTTATTTGATCTAGCTTCGCAAAGCTCAAATCCCAAATCCCCAAATCTAAAATCTAAAATCTAAAATCTAAAATCGAATGAGTTACTGCCTAAACCCCAACTGTTCCAAGCCGCAAAACCCTCCCGCAGCCAAAATTTGCCGAAATTGCCGTTCAAAACTGCTGCTGCGCGATCGCTACCGGGCTATAAAGGCGATCGGACAAGGCGGTTTTGGTAGAACATTCCTTGCCGTTGACGAAGACAAACCCTCAAAACCTCGCTGCGTCATCAAACAATTTTTACCCCCAGAAACCCAACTCATCCCATCAGCAAGCAATCGCAACAGCAAAAAAGCAGCCGAACTTTTTGAACAAGAAGCAATGCGATTAGACGAATTGGGCAAACACCCTCAAATTCCCGAACTATTAGCCTATTCCATCCAAGACAGCAGACAATATGTAGTCCAAGAATTTATCGACGGGCAAAATTTAGCACAAATTGTAGAAACAGAAGGCACATTTACAGAACATCAAATTCAAGATTTACTAAATAGTTTATTACCCGTCCTTCACTTCATCCATTCCCACAACGTTATTCACCGAGACATCAAACCCGGAAACATCATCCGCCGCGCCGACAAACAATTAGTTTTAGTAGACTTTGGTGCCGCAAAAATTGCCACAGGTACAGCCTTACTCAAAACAGGAACCAGCATCGGCAGCCCCGAATATATCGCCCCGGAACAAGCTAGAGGCAAAGCATTTTTTGCCAGCGATTTGTACAGTTTAGGCGTAACTTGTTTGTATTTGCTAACTCAAGTTTCCCCTTTTGACCTCTTCGATCCTGGTGAAGATGCCTGGATCTGGCGGCAGTATTTGGCCCACAACTCGGTGAGTGAACAACTCGGGAAAATTTTAGACAAAATGATTGAAAATGCTACCAACCGCCGCTATCAAACGGCTGTTGAAGTATTAAAAGAAATTAATCCCCAAGTTGCGATCGATCTAGCAATTCCTCAAACAAATTCCAAGTTAGTTAAACCCGGAAAAACTCCCGCCCAGCCCCAACAGCAAACCTATAACTGGCAATGTCTTCACACCCTCACAGGTCACAAAAACTTAATTTACTCTGTTGCTTTCAGCCCCAACGGAGAAGTTGTAGCCAGCGGCAGCGATGACAAAACAATCAAGCTGTGGGGAGTTGAAGACGGGCAAGAAATTGTCACCCTCACAGGACACGCTAACTCGGTTTATACAGTAGCTTTCAGCCCGGACGGACAGATGCTAGCCAGCAGCAGCCACGACAAAACTGTTAAACTTTGGCGGATGAAAGATGGACAAGAAATCCGCACCCTGATCGGTCACAGTAACTCAGTTTACGGCGCAGCTTTCAGTCCCGATGGCGAAACTATTGCTAGCAGCAGTTGGGACAGAACAATCAAAATTTGGCGAGTCAAAGACGGGCAAGAAATTCGCACGCTTGCGGGTCACATCAATTTAGTTTATTTTGTCGCTTTTAGCCCCGATGGAGAAACTCTTGCTAGCTGCAGTTGGGACAGAACAGTCAAAATTTGGCGACTTAAAGATGGGAAGCTAATTCGCACAATTACAGGTCATACAGACTCCGTTCGCTGCATAGCTTTTAGTCCAAATGGAGAGTTTTTGGCTAGCGGCAGCCATGACAATACTATTAAAATTTGGTGGGTCAAAGATTGGCAAGAAGTTTTAACTATCACAGGACATTCTTGGTATGTTGATTCTATTGCTTTTAGTCCCGATGGTGAGATTCTGGCTAGCAGCAGCAATCAAACTATCAAGATTTGGCGAGTTAAAGATGGTCAAGAAATTTGTAATATTGCGGGTCACACTAACTCGGTATATTCTGTTAATTTTAGCCCGGAAGGAGAGTTTTTGGCTAGCGGCAGCAGTGACAAAAGTATTAAGATTTGGCAGAACACCATGTTTGTTTGATTAGCCACAATCAAAATTGTTTGTAATCCTTGGGCGGGGGAAGCTTTAGGAGAATTGTTGGTTTTAGGCAATTATTTTTGGTGGTGAAGCTGCCCCTACAGGAAGTACGATCGATTCACCGGACACGATATGATTCAACCGTTCTCCCTTTCAATTTTCTGTCGCAACTCTCGAATTATTGCACTTGTATGGCGATCGCGCGACATTTTCCAGCATTCCTCCACAATTTCTGATACATTAAAATTGGGAAAATAACGGCTAACTGAACTTTCGACATATCGATCGTTTTGCAAGTCGTAAATGCTGAGCTTATTTTTCTTAAACAGCCACACTTCCGGCACTTGATAAGGGAAGTAATCATCTAAATCCGTGTAGCTAGTTACGTCTATTTCAATTACTAGATCGGGTGGCGGTTCAACACCCCAAGCAATCCGATCTTTACCAATAATTGCCCCACAATTATCGATATAAAAACAATAATCTGGTTCAATTCCTCTTTCTTCCGGCAAATCCATGGTAATTGGTGTAAACGCTTCATAATCTTGCCCCAAGTAATCTAGCAAAACCATTGCCACCATTGCAATAATATGAGCTTGTTTTCCCTGTACTGGTAAAGGGGACATTAACAAAATCTCTCCTGGTCGATATTTGAGGCGCGGAATCTGACGATCGCCCAATTGTTCTACAAGTGCTTGGTAATCCTGCCAACTACCAGGCAACCTCACAACTGTTCCTGGTGGCAACTGAATTTTTTCTGGCGTGACGACTGCGAACATAAAATTTATACCTCCTGAGTGAGAATGTGTGTTTTAAACAACTAAAAGCTATTTATCAATCTATCTGCTTAACTACCTTCAAGGCTAGCCCTACCACCTCTGCAATTTGCTCATCCTTCAATCCCAACTGTCGTAATTTACCAATCATTTCAATTTTAACTTGATTCCTGCTGTCCTGGAAGTCAGGAGTTTCAGCCCGACTTTGATCGGGAGTAGGAGTGGGTGGTTCTAAGCAACCATTGATATAGTTAATTGTGTTGCTATCACCAAAATTAGTAGTGTTGCCATCGCCCAAATTTATATTCAGATTTAATTGCCGTTCTAGAACCGATTCCACATTCCCTTTATCAACTGGTTCATCAAAAGCATCAGATAACATTTGCAAAAGCTCGTAACCTACATCCTTAGCATGACCCACAGTACAACCATAAGTATCTGCAATATCAGAATACTTTTGTCGCTTCAGTATTCCCTCGATAATTTTACGCTGCAAGTCATTGAGATGTTTGCCTGTCTTCGCGCTGATCACTTTATCTACAAATTGCAAGATATGGGCAGTGTCCATCAGTAGGGGGGTCGGAGAACTATAGTTAGTATAGCCGTCTTTATCCGTCTTTATCCGTCTTTATCCGTCTTGCATCCAATTTTAGAAATACCCGTCTTTTTCCGTCTTTTTTCTCTTTTCAGTTTTGGGCGATCGGTCTATGATGTGGAAAAGGATAAAAATCAGCTTCGCTGAAAGAAGGTAGTGTACATCTAATCCCACTCTCCAATAGCGAGTGATGGTGCTTTACTTACGTTGCGAATTGCGATCGCACTTCCAAATTATCTTATAGGTTTTGGGCGATCGCCTGTATGCGCGAACAGCAGTTCATCAGCGAGTTTCAAGACTTCTGCAATGTCCATAGAGCAGTAAAATGGGTCAGGTTTTTATGATATTTTCCGATCTTTCCGACATTTTTCCGACATTTTGGAAATTTTTGGGTGAAAAGTTCCGACAAGATCCGACTGACAGGGCCATTAGTCTTAGGCTATCAATTGAATTAGCGTAAAATTTAATGCTTAGACATACAGTAAATTATTGCTTTGGAGACATATCATGAGCTTCGTGTACAGAGACATAACTCGGACTGGTACGGAAAGTGGACAGTACGAGGTCTTGGTTAATGGAAGTCAAGTAGGCATTATTATTCGACAAGGCAGTTCGTGGCTAGTAGTTAGACCTAAGAGTAATAACTACGAGAGTCAAACATTCCTCAACAAACAAGAGGCTGCCCAACATCTAGCAGACTTGGCTGGAATAAATTGGCAAGCCTAATAGTCCATTACTACTTGTACCTTAAGCGTAATCAAAATGAGAAGAAGTAATAACCCAGAAAGTATTCGTCTGTATAACTTGGAGGTAGAACGTACAAACTTGATGAAGCAGTTGAAGTATGAGAAAAATGAAGATCATAAAAACAACCTTGAGGCTGAACTTAGTCGGGTCGAAGATGAAATTAATATGATTTATGAGGCACAAGAAGAAGATGAAATTGATAGGATTTATGTGGAACGAGAAGGAGTAGCTCATATGGAATGGTTGCTCTCCGAATTTGGAGAAGATGTATTTCCCGATCGTGATTAATTCATTGGCTGATTTTCAGTTTTCTTGCGATCGCACTTGCTTTTTTTTACTGATAAGCGATCGCCTTTACTTTTTTTCACCAACAGAGCGATCAATCAGGGGGTAGAGATGCGATCGCGCTTGTTTTTTATTGATAGGCGATCGCCCCTCTCTTTTTTACCGATCAACATCGACGCTGATTAGAAGCGGATAATCTCGATCGTGCATCGCGATCTCTGAAAACAAACATCAAATTCTCGAAAGAAGTTCGTTTGCCCAAGGATTAATGGTACCTGAGAGGATTGTGCCCAGGCAAATGCTAGACGAACTGGTTCCAGATTCCCAATTTGAACGTGCACAAATATACCCCGCGCCTCAACCCTTGCAAGATTTCCAGCCAATGGCAAACGGACAGTTTGTTCCTCCCAAATTGAACCCAATTGCAGCCCTATGTCATAAGGTAATAGGTTGACCGCAGACCCAGTATCTAGCAGTGCATTCGCGGAGACAGAAAAGCCTGCATGACTCAGAGTGATGGGAATCGTGGGTAATGCTTCATCGTCAGAAAAGGGAAACTCGATCGTACTAGGCATGAGTAGATGCCTCTCGGTCATCCCGAATCATCTGCATCATAATGTTTGCAGCTTCCGTTGCGTCGTAGGGCGACCAAACCGGATACTCTGATGCAGAAAAGATGACTTGTAGTTCAGCGTCTGGGATTTGTGCGGCTAGGAGTTTGAAGAGTGATAATTTGTCTGACTGGCTCAGACTGTTCACCAAAGGAATTAACTCAGCGAGAGACATAGTTTAAACTCCCAGACATACGAGGATACATCTATCATAAGCGATCTGTGAGACACGGTTTTATAGATAGGCGATCGATCGGGAGTGGGGATGCGATCGCCCCTTATTTTTTTATCGATAGGCGATCAGGGTAAACGCATCTTAATTTTAACCTAAAACATGATAAAATGAAGTATTGGGCTAAATCAAGTGCGTAATTAGGTGCGAGCGATGGCGAAAGGGTTTA